>NZ_CAWUOL010000029.1:0-49030 GCF_963923915.1 Nodularia chucula CCY0103
CCACCTTTTTTGGTTGGAAACTCGCTCTAGGCCTACTTGTGTGTACACCGTAGCCAACGGAGCAGGGAACCGGATTTTTGTGGTGTAGGGGGGTCAAAATAATATGCAGCCTCACAAATAATTGGTATAAGTCACAGATATTAGAAAATATTATTAAGTGGGTGGTCATGAGTATTTATAACAATGTAAAGATAAATAAACTGTAGGGTGTCTTGTCGAGCCAGACAATGCACCGTCGCAAATTCGGCGGCGCTCAGTGGAATAATAGAGGATAGAAGGTGAGTTAGCTAGGAAATAACACAGCCTGGGAAGTGATTCTCAGTATTTTTTGGCTCCCCTGACTTTGGTGTGGGCTATGAAAGGTGAAAAACTTAATAATAAATAATGTGACTGAGGGAAAAGACCCTTAAAATAATCAGGATTTGTATTCTCTTACTCAAACCCAACAATTATGCCTCGTCGTCAAGACCTCCGGAAAATTCTACTGTTAGGCTCTGGCCCAATCGTCATCGGACAAGCTTGTGAGTTTGACTACTCTGGTACTCAAGCCTGTAAAGCCCTGCGTGAAGAAGGCTATGAAGTGGTATTAGTCAACTCTAACCCAGCCACAATTATGACCGACCCCGAAACGGCTGACCGCACCTATATTGAGCCGCTTACACCAGATTTTATCGAAAAAGTCATTGCTAAAGAACGTCCTGATGCGCTGCTACCCACAATGGGGGGACAAACTGCACTCAATCTGGCTGTGGCTTTAGCCAAAAATGGGGCTTTAGATAAGTATAACGTTGAGCTAATTGGCGCTAAATTACCAGCCATTGAGAAAGCCGAAGATCGCAAATTGTTTAATGAGGCGATGGCTAAAATCGGAGTCGATGTCTGTCCTAGTGGTACAGCGTCTTCTTTAGGAGAAGCCAAGAAAATTGCCGATCGCATTGGAACTTATCCCCTAATTATCCGCCCTGCCTTTACAATGGGTGGTACTGGTGGGGGTATTGCCTACAATCAAGAAGAATTTGAGGAAATGGCACAGGTAGGTATTGATGCTAGTCCTGTTTCCCAAATTCTCATAGACCAGTCTCTATTAGGCTGGAAAGAATATGAATTAGAAGTCATGCGCGATTTAGCAGATAACGTCGTGATTATCTGTTCTATCGAAAACCTTGACCCGATGGGTATCCATACCGGGGACTCGATTACGGTCGCGCCCGCTCAAACTTTGACTGATAAAGAATATCAGCGTCTGCGGGATATGGCTATTAAAATTATCCGCGAGATTGGTGTTGAAACTGGCGGTTCTAATATCCAATTTGCGGTTAATCCGGTGAATGGGGATGTGGTCGTTATTGAAATGAATCCCCGTGTTTCTCGCAGTTCCGCTTTGGCTTCTAAGGCTACTGGTTTCCCCATTGCGAAAATAGCGGCTAAGTTGGCTGTGGGTTATACCTTGGATGAAATTCAAAATGATATCACTAAGCAGACTCCCGCATCCTTTGAGCCGACTATTGACTATGTAGTTACTAAAATTCCCCGCTTTGCTTTTGAAAAGTTCCCTGGTTCGGAAGCTGTGCTGACTACTCAAATGAAGTCTGTGGGTGAAGCAATGGCTATTGGACGGACTTTTAATGAGTCTTTTCAAAAGGCGTTGCGTTCTTTAGAAACTGGTCGAGCTGGTTGGGGTTGCGACCGAGCCGAAAAGTTACCCAGTGGGGAACAAATTCGCGCTCAATTGCGAACACCTCATCCTGATCGGATTTTTTCGGTGCGTCATGCTTTACAACTAGGGTTCAGCACTGAGGAAATTTACGAACTGACGGCTATTGACCCCTGGTTTCTGGATAAACTCCAGCAACTGTTAGATGTGGAAAAGTTCCTGAAGCGGACACCTTTAAAACAGTTGACAAAAGAGCAGTTATATGATGTTAAACGGGATGGTTTTAGCGATCGCCAAATTGCCTTTGCTACGAAAACCACTGAAGATGAAGTCCGCAATTACCGTAAACAATTAGGTGTCATCCCGGTTTATAAAACTGTGGATACCTGCGCGGCTGAGTTTGAAGCCTTTACTCCTTACTATTATTCTACCTACGAGCCAGAAACGGAAGTTTTAGCCACCACTAAGCCCAAGGTGATGATTTTGGGTGGTGGTCCGAACCGCATCGGCCAAGGAATTGAGTTCGACTATTGTTGTTGTCACGCCGCTTATGCTTTGAAACAGGCGGGATTTGAAACTATTATGGTCAATTCTAATCCGGAGACGGTTTCTACAGATTATGATACCAGCGATCGCCTGTACTTTGAGCCACTCACCAAAGAAGATGTGCTGAATATTATCGAAGCTGAAAACCCTGTAGGCGTAATTATTCAGTTTGGCGGACAAACACCCCTCAAACTAGCCGTTCCGCTCCAGAAATTTCTCAGCCATCCCGACTGTACAGTTACCACTCAAATTTGGGGGACATCACCAGACTCCATTGATATGGCTGAAGACCGGGAACGGTTTGAGAAGATTCTCAATCAGTTGAATATTGCTCAACCACCTAATGGTCTGGCTCGCAGTTATGAAGATGCGCTCATTGTCGCTAAACGTATCGGTTATCCCGTGGTAGTTCGCCCTAGTTACGTGTTGGGGGGTCGAGCTATGGAAATTGTCTATTCTGATACAGAATTAGAACGCTACATGACCTTTGCGGTGCAGGTGGAACCCGAACACCCGATTTTAATCGATAAGTTCTTGGAAAATGCCATTGAAGTGGATGTGGATGCGATCGCCGACCATACAGGAAAAGTAGTAATTGGTGGCATCATGGAACACATAGAACAAGCCGGGATTCACTCAGGAGATTCTGCCTGTTCCTTACCATCTATTTCCCTTTCTCCAGCAGTTCTCCAGCAAATCCGCACTTGGACGGTGCAATTAGCCCAAGCCTTATCAGTTGTGGGATTGATGAATATTCAGTTTGCTGTTGTCGGCGCTCAAGGCTACTCTCCCCAAGTTTATATTTTGGAAGCTAACCCCCGCGCTTCCCGCACAGTGCCATTTGTCTCTAAAGCTACGGGTGTACCCTTGGCAAAAGTAGCATCCTTAATTATGTCGGGTAAAACCTTAGCAGAACTTAACTTTACAGAGGAAGTCATTCCTTCTCATATTGCGGTCAAGGAAGCAGTATTACCCTTTAATAAATTCCCTGGAACTGATACGATATTAGGCCCAGAAATGCGCTCTACTGGTGAAGTGATGGGCATTGATAAAGACTTTGGGCGGGCTTTTGCAAAGGCAGAGTTAGCAGCAGGAGAGTTTTTACCCCTCAAAGGAACTGTATTCGTTTCCATGAGCGATCGTGACAAATCCGAAGCCGTTAATGTCGTCAAAGAACTGATTAAATTAGGCTTTACGGTCATGGCTACATTAGGTACACGCCGTGTCCTGCAAGAACAGGGATTAGATGTGGAACTAGTGCTGAAACTCCATGAAGGTCGTCCCCACGTCCTAGATGCCATTAAAAATCAGAAAATTCAACTGATTATTAACACACCTTCCGGCGAAGAAGCCCAAACTGATGCTAGGTTAATCCGGCGCACAGCCTTAGCTTACAAAATCCCCATCATTACTACAATTGCCGGAGCCAGAGCTACTGTAGCCGCTATCCATTCACTACAGACTACTACTTTAGACATAAAAGTTATCCAAGAATACTGCACAGTTCTGGATCTCACCTCACAGCCGAGAACGTAGGCAAACACTGGGTAGAACTGGCGATACTTGGGATCTCTGGGGGAAAATTAAGTAGTCATAATTTCCCCCACTTCGGGGAAAATCTGCATTAAGCCGTATTTACCAGAAAAATTAAGCAATTATTATAGAAGAATAATTATCATTTCTATTGAGATATGTTAACAAATATCAGGAACTATTTTCTTAAGAAGAGAGTCCTCTCAGGTTTAGTATCAAGATATTTTCTTAATTAGTACCTTTGATCGCAGAAGCAGAAGGGAAGAGGGCTTCTAACAGGGGTACAAACCCCCACCCTTTTAAGTCCCTTCAACTGGGACGGAGTACAAGCTCCGTCTTTTGTCTTCTCCCTACTCCCCACTCCATGAGTAAATCTGCAAAATCTCAAAGACAGATGTCGTTCTGTTTAACATTTACTTACTATCGCCACTGTTGATCAGGATCACTGCGAAAGCACAAAAAAATCAGAGTTTCAGGTATTGTCCTTTTTTCTCATAAATGTTACAATTATTTATATTAAGCAACACACAAAATGTTTCACCCACTAAGTTTTATCTAACCTCAGACAGTTGTGAAAAATGAGAAATCATTGTAACGTCTAGCAGTTAAGACATTATATTGATTAATATCAGTAGCCGAGAATTTCCGACGCGTAAATTGCTAACCTGAGCGTTATGTTCTCAGTCTAACTGAGTAACATTCCACACCAGCATCTATCAGCTAATGATTCCATCGTCAACAATCCATCATTACCACAGAGTAGCGCCATGAAGACCGCTCAGACAGCCACAGACCTCGTGCGGACTTACCTGCGTGAGATTGGCCGTGTGCCACTCTTAACCCACGAGGAAGAAATTTGTTACGGTAAACAGGTGCAATTTTCCCGTATTTTGCATGAAGTCAGGGATTCTCTTGTTCAGAAACTGGGTCGTCAACCGTGTCCAGAGGAGTGGGCTGTAGCCGCAAATTTAGAAATTACACAGTTGAACGATGCGATCGCGGACGGTGAAACAGCCAAACGCAAGATGGTAGAAGCGAATTTACGTCTAGTGGTATCCGTTGCCAAAAAGTATATTAAGCGTAACGTTGATCTACTAGACCTAATCCAAGAAGGTAGTATTGGGATGCAGCGTGGTGTCGAAAAATTTGACCCCACCAAAGGTTACAGATTTTCCACATACGCTTATTGGTGGATACGTCAAGCCATCACCAGAGCGATCGCCGAAAAAGCTCGTACTATCCGATTACCAATCCACATTACCGAAAAATTAAATAAAATTAAAAAAGCCCAGCGCCAGTTATCACAGCAGCTAGGACGCGCACCTTCAGCTGTTGAACTAGCGCAAGAGTTAGAATTGACACCAAAGCAAGTCAGAGAATACCTTGAAAGAGCGCGTTTACCTCTCTCTTTAGACTTGCGCTTAGGTGACAACTACGACACCGAACTAGGAGAAATGCTGGAAGATCCAGGAGCTTCTCCAGAAGAATTTGTTATGCAATCTTCACTATCTAATGACATAGAGCGACTCATGGAGGAACTCACCCCCCAACAAAAAGAAGTGATTAAATTGCGCTTTGGGTTACTAGATGGCCAAGCCCTGACTCTAGCGAAAATCGGAGATATTCTCAATATTAGCCGTGAACGAGTCCGACAAATAGAACGGGAAGCCTTAACAAAACTTCGCAAATCCAAAGCCAGCATGAACGAATATTTGGCCAGTTAAGTCCCCAAGCATAGAGTCTGGTGTGAGTCGCTGGGAAATGTAACCAGTACATTGAGAGGAGAAAATACGCTATTAAAGGTACGGTTCCACCGACTTCAAAATGGCAACAACACTGTTACATTAGTTGAAACGAACAGTTCAGCGCCAGTTAAATTCAGTAAAAAACAGGCATTTACTATTCAAAACGCAAACACTCCATTACAGCTAGTAGTGGTAGTACAGGAGGTACAAGATGAGTAACAAATCCAATAAAGTCTCAGAATTTTTTAACGGTGAAGAAACAGGCAACTTGCTGTGGCAATACGTTAAATCTCTGAATCCGGACACAGTTACCCAACTATCTAAACCTAGTTCTGCTGAAGTGTTTCAGGTGATGGAGCGGAACATCATCGGATTATTAGGCAATCTACCTTCAGAACACTTTGACATTACTGTAACCACCAGCCGGGAAAGTCTCGGTCAACTACTGGCTTCCGCCATGATTAGTGGTTATTTTCTGCGTAACGCCGAACAGAGAATGTACTTTGAAAACGTTTTACAGGGAACCGCAGACCACCAAGAAAATCAGTAATATGTACTGATTATCCCCAAAATCTTAGCATTATTGGGTTTATATATAAACCCATAAAAATTATTTTATAAATGTAGAATTTTCGCAACAGTAAATTTCCCATTGGGCAGATATTGGAATAATTCTGCCTATTCTTTGGCATGATCCGATACAGCACTTCCCTGTGTTATGAGGTAAAAGAACCCCACCCCCAACCCCCTCCCCGCAAGCGATGAGGGGGCTAAGATGTACCTTATATAATTGGAAATCGCTGTATCTTATGTGGTTTATCTTCATTAGTTCTCGCAATACCAATAATTATTAATTATCTATGACTGTCACTACTGTTGACCCACCCCATAAAATTATTGGTGTGGCTGTAATTTGGAATGATCATCAGCAAATTTTAATTGATCGTCGTCTTCCCCAAGGTGTCATGGGTGGTTTATGGGAATTTCCTGGTGGAAAAGTTGAACCTGGTGAAAACATTGAAGAATGTATTCAACGGGAAATTAAAGAAGAATTAGGCATAGAAATTGAAGTAGGCAAGCATTTAATCACCATTGATCACACTTATACTCACTTACGTGTCACCCTAACTGTGCATCACTGCCGTTTAATCAAGGGTACTCCTCAACCTTTAGAATGCGATGCAATTTGCTGGGTCAACTTGGATGAATTAGACAACTTTACTTTCCCCGCAGCTAATAGTGAAATTATCGCCGCCTTGAAGCAAGGATAAAGGGGAAGAAGAGGCAGGTGTGGGAAGTGTGGGAAGTGTGGGGGGAAAGATTTTTAATACCCAATCCCCAGTCCCCAGTCCCCAGTACCCAATCCCCAATCCCCAACACCGTAACAATGTATTAACTGAATTAGGTTGAGTCCCGCAATTTTCTACAATGGTTGCAGAAGCTTTGATTAAGGGTTATCTGTAAGCCAATGTCTAAAAATGTTACCGACGTGATGACTCGCAACCCAATTGTGGTGCGGGCGGAAACTCCACTGAAGGAAGCTATCCAAATTCTGGCAGAAAAACGCATCAGTGGTATACCTGTTGTGGATGATGCCAGTAAATTGGTGGGTATTATTTCCGAAACAGATTTGATGTGGCAAGAAACTGGTGTGACTCCTCCGGCGTACATTATGTTTCTGGATAGTGTGATTTATTTACAAAATCCCGCTACTTATGAACGTGAGTTACACAAAGCATTGGGACAAATTGTGGGGGACGTAATGAGCAAAAATCCTATTACTATTTCTCCAGACAAAACTGTCAAGGAAGCTGCTCAAATTATGCATGATCGCAGTATTCACCGTTTACCAGTAGTTGACAGCGCGAGTCAGGTGGTTGGTATCCTCACCCGTGGTGATATTATCCGGGCTATGGCTGCTAGTTGATTTGATCCTTGGTTGAGAGCTTTTTGAAATAATTTGAAAAATTAGGATAAATAAAATAAATGAGTATTACTCCTGAGTCTGTAAAGCAAATGCTCAGTTCTGAGGATTTGGGCGATCGCTTGCGTGCAGTGAATCAAGCTCGTGACTTGGAACCGGCAAAGGCTTTTGAACTGATTCAAATTGCGATTGGTGACACTAACTCACGAGTGCGATACTCAGCAGTAAGTCAAATGGACACATTGGGACAGCAAAATTTACAGTTATCCTTGGATATCTTACGTTCTCTGCTTAGTGACCCAGAACCTGATGTTCAAGCAGCAGCAGCAGACTGTCTGGGTGCATTAAAGTTACACGATGCTTTTGAGGATTTGCAACAACTCTATAATACAAGTCCAGAATGGCTGGTTCAATTCAGCATCATTGCTACATTAGGTGAGTTAGGCGATCCACGCTCCTTTGAATTACTCCAACAAGCACTCTCATCAGAAAATGAATTAGTCCAAACAGCCGCCATTAGTTCCTTGGGTGAGTTGGGAGATATGCAAGCCATTCCCCTTTTAGCTCCCTTTGCTAGCAATTCTGATTGGCAAATTCGCTATAGGGTGGTACAAGCCTTGACTCACTTGGGTGGTGTAAATGCTGAAGCAATTTTAAAGATTCTTGCTGACGATGAAGTAGAAGCAGTAGCAAATGAAGCTAAAAAATACTTGCAGTCTATTTAAGTAATTTTGGTTACAAGTAATATTTGATTGTACGGTAGATTTATTTTCTCAGAGAATCATTACTGATCACCAGAAATATTACTGTATATAATGATTACCAACTACATTAGCATTAATAGATACCCGCCCAATCAATATTTTCATGATTGGGTTCTTGTGTCTTTAAAAACGTGTATGATAATTGTAGGATCAAGAATACTGAAAAAATTTTTACACAAACTTAGTTTGAACTTTACTGCTTTTTTAAAATAAATTTGGAATAGCGTGTAATAATACCACTATGTAAAGCATAAGACCTTGCCCACGAGAAAAGTTAGATTTGAGTTTTTACTATTTTTTAATGTAGTATTTACTTCAATTTAGTAGCCATAGGGCTAGAGCTTATGATTGACTAAATCAACTGTGTTTTGAGAGGGTATTTAACCCCTATTTTCTCTAGAACTACAGATGCTCTTCGTGAAAATGTGCCTAATTAGGTTATGATTACGGATTTAGCCTAATCATAAAGTGGCACAAGGGGCAGCGAAACAAGGTGTATTTTTACCCTAAAATTTTGTATCACACACAGCTGTAAACTCTTAGGTATAGACAAAACCATGAAAACACTCAAAAAAATCGGTATCGGAGTAGCTTTTGCTGCTAGTACTTTAGCTGTAAGCACTGTAGGTATGTCATCTGCTCAGGCAGCACTGACTGGTGCAATTACTATCACTGGTGCTTCTTCTTTTCTGACTACAGCTGATAATCCTGTATTTGACAGCATCACATTTAATACTGGTAGCGTTGTTAACGCAAGTGTCGACTTCTTAAGTTATCTTAATGCGTCAGCAACAGTCAGTACTTTAGACTTAACGCAGCTTGCAGGTACAATGTACACAGCTAGCGCTGTTGGTACTCCGTGGATTACGGTTACACCTGATTTAAACTTTATGCTTGATGGCGATTTCACGGTTGAGAGAATAGCGGCTGATGGTGACGTAACTGTCTTTAACACTCCGCTGTCTCGATTCACTGGAACATTTACGAACAGTGGGGGCAGCGTCTTAGGTAGAGGACTTATTAGCGCAAATAATGTAGGTGTGTCTGGTTACAGCTTGTCTATTAGTGCCTTACCAACATCAGTACCCGAACCTACAACCACTCTTGGACTTGCAGCTTTAGGATTGGGAGCGTTCTTCACCAAGAGCTTGGCTAAAAAGAAGAAAGCACAGGTAAACTCTTAATGCAAACCGTTCATCAAAACCATAATTCCAGAAATTTTAGGATCAGGGCAAGTAATTCTTTTCTTTAGTACATCTGTAATACAACTTGTAGAGTTACTGACCAGCGACTGATCCTAAAAACAGCAGCTGGTCATGTATTCAAACTAAGAGACTTCTATACCCCTATGACTGTGACGAGTTGTAGGGGTATTTTATACTAAATAGGAATATAAAAAGCAGTCAAATTTTGACTTGACTCCAAAGGCACATATTCTGACATTCTGCTATTTTGTGCTGGGCGTGATTGAGGAAAAAAGCCCATATCGCCAACACGCCTTGAATCAAATTTCCAATTAGCTACCCGACTATAATACCTATACCAGCTTTAACGGCTAACCATAATTGGCGAGGGTAAATAAACTCACCAATTATGCCTCCTAGCAGTGGTCTTAATAAAATTCCTAACAAGGGGCTGCCGAAAGGTAGAGTTGGTAGTATTTTTTTTATCGCCCGGTTTATTGAGGAATGGTTTTGCGGCGACGAGATACAGCCATACCTGCGGCTACTATGCCTAAGCCCAATAGTGTAGCTGGCTCAGGAACAGTTACATTTGCATTATTTACTGCTACTGTCGCACCTGAAAAACTTGCATTAATGCTTTGACCCAGACCAAATGCTGCCTGTGCATCAGGCGCGCTCAACAAAGTGGAGAAATTAACGAATCCGTTTGCGTTACTGCCATCTTCAAAGGTTCCAGTGAAATCATACCTGATATCTGATAGATTGGGAGCAAGACCTTGGACAACGGGTGCTGCCACATTATTTAAAGTCAATACTTTCGTTAAATCCCCCAGTAATCCAACGTCTATAATTGGAGTATTAGTGGGCCCAACAACGAAGCTGAAAATGTTTCCTGTCGTATCGCCAAGAAAATCTCCTGTGGAATTTGTTAATGAAATAGGTCCTGGATCGGGAGAGAAGGTTACGCCCAGGGCGTTAATAGCGGCGTTAGTACCACTTCCGTCAAATGTAAAACCACCATTAAATGCTTCAGCAGAACCAGCAGGAGTGAAGATTGTAGCAGTTACGGGTATGGCAGCTAATGCAGCAAGAGCAGCTTTAAAGAACTTGGATTCAGATGTCATCATTTTAGACTCCTATCAAAAAGTAGAAAACAGTGGGTGTAATTTTTAGTGGCATAATGCACTTACATATCGACTAATACTAATTATTTTTTCTACACTAAATAGATTAGTATCTTAGTCAAAATATGTATTTATTGCTTCCTTATAGGATAATTACATAAATATTTCCAACTAGCAATACTTATGTAGCCAAATTTACCGACCCTTTATTTTTGGTATAAATTACTTAAATAGATTTGTTGAAATAGAATAGACATTCCGTAAATCGAACAGTTTTGTATTCAAGGAAATAATCAGGGTTTTCGGCTACGCTTTAGAGTCTATTTACAAAGCAGGAGTTTATAAAGCTTGTTATACTGGCGTTTCAACTGATTAGCTTTAAAAAGCAGTAAAATAGAAAGAATTATTAACCGCCATATACTTGAGGCCAAGTTGTGATTACAAAAACGACTACGGCGGCGATCGCCAAAACGCCTTGAATTAAATTTCCAATTAACGAACCAACTATAATTCCTATACCAGCCTTAACTGCTAACCATAATTGACGACGGTAAATAAATTCACCGATAATGGCTCCTAGCAGTGGGCCTAATAAAATTCCTAACAAAGGACCGCCGAAGGGTAGAGTTGGGAGTAAACCCAAAAATCCCACTATTAACCCTACAATTGCGCCAATCTGTCCCCACTTACTAGCACCTGCTTTTTTTGCACCTAAGTAACTAGCTAAAATATCAACACCGATACTGAGAACTAAAACTAAGGCTGTGACAATTAGTGGAGTTTTAATGGCTGCAAAGGAACCGCCCAGAATCCCCCAAATAATAATAGAGGTTAAGATTAAGCCGCTACCAGGAAGTCCGGGAACCACAGCACCAATTACACCCACTACCATGATCATAATTAGTAGCCAATAAATAATTTGCATAGTTCGTAGTTCGTAGTTCGTAGTTCGTAATTTGGCTTCTGCTTGGGGGTGAGTGCAACTATGTTGCTTGGTTGACAGTTGGCGAGAATCAACCTAAATATGTGAAGAAATGTAAAAATTAATTTTTTCTTTCCTACATCTTACTCTTGAATAGTTACTGCTAATTTGTCAGCAATACCCGCAATCCAGGTTTCATCTTGTTTGGTGTAACTGCGGGGTGCATTCGCTGCTAAAATCATAACACCCTGATTACCAATTGGTTGACAAATTACACCTTGTGTGTTTTCTGGTAAATAATCAAATTCTATTCTGCCTGGATATACATACAAAGCAACTAGATAAATTGGCTTTTGTGTTTCTAAGACTCGTTTTAAGATTGTTCCTGGGATAACTTCAGATTTAGGAGCCAGAATCCCCCGACGCAATAAAACTTTGCCTTGATAATAAACTATCAGCGATCGCGTGACTGTATTAGTCAATAATAAATGGGATGCCCAAGCTAACTCTGTTTTTACAGTTTCTGGTAAATCTGCTGCAAGTACAAAACCTTCCTCCCCAATTAGATCCACTGTATCAGGCGATCGCGGTTGTACTTGCTGCCAAATTAAACCTGTTAAAATCAACACCGCACTCAAAATTACACCTACCGCATCCCCACGCGCTTGAGACTCCGTTAATTCTGGAGTCAGCAAACGGTTAATCAACAAAAGTACAGCGCCTAACCCACCCACCACTAAGGGTAAACGCCGTAGAATTCGATTGGGATCTGATTTAGTCATTAGAAATGTTTTCTTCCCCCTACTCCCTACTCCCTACTCGCTACTCTTCTCCTGGTTCTATGATTCGCTGAAACAAATAACCAGTACCTCTAGCTGTAAGAATTAATTCTGGGTTACTAGGATCATCTTCTAACTTGGCGCGCAAACGGGAAATATGCACGTCTACTACACGAGTATCTACGTGTCGTTCTGGTGTATAACCCCATACTTCTTGCAAAATTTCGGAACGGGAAAAGGCTTCTCCTGAACGGCTAACTAGTAACTCTAAGAGGCTAAACTCCATTCCTGTTAAGCGAATGCGTTCATCGCCTTTGTAGACTTGGCGTTTATTGGTATCTATTTTGATGTTACCAACATGAATCACCCCAGAGCTAGGAATACCAGAAGCCCCGGTTTTGTCTACTCGTCGCAGCACTGAACGAATCCGTGCTTCTAACTCCTTGGGGGAAAATGGTTTGACTACATAGTCATCAGCACCCAATTCTAGACCGGTAATGCGATCGGCAACGTCCCCCAAGGCTGTTAGCATAATAATGGGAACATCGGATTCCTTACGCAATTCTTGACACACGCCGTAGCCATCAAGCTTTGGCATCATCACATCTAACACTACTAGGTCAGGTTCTGATTTGCGAAAGGTTTCGAGAGCTTCTTCTCCATCACCAGCAGTTACTACATCGTAGCCAATCATGGAAAGGCGCGTTTCCAAAATCCGGCGAATGCTGGCTTCGTCGTCTACCACCAGGATTTTTTCTTTATGGCTTTCCAAGTCTCTCAACGCTCCCTAACTAAAATTTCTCATGATTAATTTTTAATACCATAATATTAAGATATCATTCCATCAATTGATTGAGAAAAAGCTCTATCTTTTACCATCCTTTGATTCTGACTTTTGGCGAAAAATTAAGTAAATATTAAGATTATTGAATATTTTTTAAGAATGGTAAAGCCTAAAACTACTTTTATTTGTAACGAATGTGGAGCAGAATCTCCTCAATGGTTTGGCAAATGCCCATCTTGCGGTACTTACAATTCTTTAGAAGAGCAGATTTCGATTCAATCGTCAACAGATATACCTTCTAGGGGAGGAATTAGCAATTGGCAGGCCAATCAAAGCAATGGTAAACCTCCTACTAAACCAGCCAAAGCTAGAGCTTCACTGACATTTGACCAAATTACTGATCGCCAAATTGCTCGCTGGGAATCAGGCTATGGTGAACTAGATCGGGTGCTTGGGGGGGGAATTGTTCCGGGTTCGATGGTTTTAATTGGTGGTGATCCGGGTATTGGTAAATCTACTTTACTGTTACAGGTATCAAATTCACTGGCACAGAAATACCGTATTCTCTATGTAACCGGGGAAGAATCAGGACAACAGGTAAAATTAAGAGCTTCTCGCCTGGGAGTATCAAAAATTGCCGATGTGCTTGGGGATGAAGATAATCAGGATGAGGAAAACGTCAAAGCACCAGTAAAAGTTCTAACTTCAGAAGAAATTGAAGAAGGTAAAAATGCGGATTTGTATGTATTACCGGAAACGGATTTAGAAGAGATTTTACGGGAGATAGATTCTCTGAGACCGAATTTAGCAGTGATTGATAGTATTCAAACAGTGTTCTTTCCCGCATTGACTTCTGCACCGGGTTCGGTAGCGCAAGTTAGGGAATGTACCTCAGCTTTGATGAAGGTGGCAAAGCATGAAGATGTTACCATGTTAATAGTGGGACACGTAACCAAAGAGGGTGCGATCGCGGGGCCGAAAGTTTTAGAACACTTAGTAGATACAGTATTGTATTTTGAAGGCGATCGCTTTGCCTCCCATAGATTATTAAGAACAGTTAAAAACCGTTTTGGTGCAACTCACGAAATCGGCATCTTTGAAATGGTAGAAAACGGACTGAGAGAAGTTTCCAACCCTTCAGAGCTATTTTTAGGGAACCGTGATGATCCCTCACCGGGGACAGCCATTGTCGTGGCTTGCGAAGGAACTCGTCCCATTGTTGTAGAGTTGCAAGCTTTAGTAAGTCCTACCAGTTACCCTTCTCCCCGCCGTGCAGGTACGGGTATAGACTATAACCGCCTCGTGCAGATTCTCGCTGTGTTAGAAAAACGGGTGGGGATACCAATGTCGAAATTAGATTCTTACGTCGCCTCGGCTGGGGGGTTGAGTGTTGCAGAACCAGCAGTAGATTTAGGAATTGCGATCGCCATTGTAGCCAGTTTCCGCGATCGCATCGTCGATCCAGGTACAGTATTAATTGGTGAAGTCGGCTTAGGGGGGCAAGTGCGCTCAGTGTCCCAAATGGAACTACGATTAAAAGAAGCAGCCAAACTGGGATTTAAACGTGCGATCGTACCCAAAGGGCAAAAATACCCAGATTATGACATCGAGATATTACCAGTCTCCAAAGTAATAGATGCAATTATCGCCGCCATTCCTCACCAAACCCTAGAAGCCAGCGATTTAGAATTGGATGAAGACGAAGAGGAAGGGCAAGACGAAGAATAAACCTCCAAAACCCGATTCGCTCGTAGTTGCGCTTTAGCGCTAAAGCGTAACTACAAACCATGATGATTTATTCATGACAGCTATTGTCACCTCAAATCACCTGGGAAAAACGTAACTAAAAAACGCTGACTTTTAAGCATTGGAATCTTCTTTTGCAGTGGCTAACAGGTCTGATAAGGCTTGCACTGACCTATTATCTGCTTGAGGCGACCAGACAGTGGCACTGGTGGAAGCAAGTTGATTTCAGAGTGTATTCTCTGCGTCACTGGTTTCTAAGCTACATCCTTCTTCTTTAGCAACTGCTAACAGGAGAAAGTGGATTAGTCGTAGTTTATCTTGATGTGATAGTTGGTTGACTGTGGGTAAAATTTGGCTGAGAGTCATATTGCCAGAATCAATATTTATTAAGATTTTAACAAAATAGGTTTGTGTTCTGGTTTTCGTTCTTAGGAATGGCTCAAGAATGTTTCATATCTGTTTTGCCAAAAAACCCCGATTTGAACTGTGTCACAATAAATATCAATAAATCTACTGAGTTTACCAATGGTGTGGAATCCAGGACAGCAATTATTTGGTGGGCGCTACATAATCCAGAAAAAGCTGGGTGAAGGTGGAGTTGGTATTACATCCCTGGCTCAAAATCGACGTAGTGAATTACGAGTCATTAAAACTCTTAGAGAACAAATACTCAATCATCCCGCCTGGATAACCAAGCAAGATAAATTACGCCAAGACTTTCGGGATGAAGCATTGCGACTAGCTTTGTGTCACCATCCTCATATTATGGTCTATGACAACCGGGAAAGAAATTCACACACTCAGTCATTTTGATCAAGTTCTTTCCGTAGCCTTTAGCCCCTGTGGTGGTTGGCTAGCTGCTGGAGATAGTAGCGGAAATATCAAAATTTGGCGATCGCAGCAACTTTTACCATAACAAACAGTTTAAATCTCTAGATAGACACGCGATCGCCTAAAAATTATCACCTAAAAAGCGAATAATCTTTGCCCTTAGAGGGCGGAGAGTGTCAACCGCCCTAACTATACAAGTTAAATGAAATAACGGGACTATTTAGCCCTTACGGAGTTGGAGTTGGTGTCGGTATTGGCGTTGGCGTTGGTGTTGGTATTGGTGTCGGCGTTGGTGTTGGTATTGGTGTCGGTGTCGGTGTCGGTGTTGGTGTTGGTGTCGGTGTTGGTGTTGGAGTAGGCGTGGCTCTCGGTGTCGGTGTTGGTGTTGGTGTCGGTCTTGGTGTTGGTGTCGGTGTTGGTGTTGGAGTAGGCGTGGCTCTCGGTGTTGGTGTCGGTGTTGGAGTAGGCGTGGCTCTCGGCGTTGGTGTCGGTGTTGGAGTAGGCGTGGCTCTCGGCGTTGGCGTTGGAGTAGGCGTGGCTCTCGGTGTCGGCGTTGGTCTTGGTGTCGGTCTTGGCTGAGTTATAGTTTTCTTCGCCTCTTCATTCAATCTTTGGCGGAATCGTAAATCAGCAATACCTGTGGGTTCCAGTTCAAATTTTTTCTGTGCTTCAGTTACAGCCGCTTGCGTCTGAACTCCATAAAATTGATCACGGGGTAAAGGAGTTTCTGGTTTTAGTACCGCATTCAAATTAGCTTGTAAAATCTGCACAATCTGGGCGGCAAAATTTTGAGTTGCTGGCCCTGCGACACCATCAACAACACTTAATCTATAACCCGTTTGAAATTCAGTGATCGCCTTTTTCGTTTCCTCATCCGTCAGAGGGGTATTCATCACCTTTACGTCATAGCCTAAACCCCGCAATACAGCCCGGAACTCGGCAGGGGTATAATTACGTTGACGAGCAGCAAAAGTTGTATCTGCAATCACCACACTAGCGCTTACTACGCAGGTGATAGCGATGGCCATACTGGATTTTCCAAATCCACACCACATAATTTAAAACTCCTCTTAGTTAAATCAAGACTCTTCAGAAGTATATAGAAATTTACAGACAAATTTTACATTCATTTAAAGTTTATGTTGAAAATCATGAATAATTATTAATTAATGTAGGCTGATTTGATTAAATTTAGCTGACAATCTCAACAAATATCTTTGCCATCATCCTATAGAGTGATCTTAGTGGAGCCGTCATGATGGACTGCGTAAATATGCAACCATAATACATATATTTTGATGTATGGGAAGACATAAACAATGACTAAACGCAAATCCCCAAAACGGCAAAACCTCACATTTGAAAGATTAATGGCAATCATTGCCACAGTAAATTTATCTTTAGTATTATTTGATTTAAGTTACGTACCTTGGCGAGATTTCTATTTAAAGAATTTTCCCGAAATTACGAAAATTTATGACCCGGTTAAGGGAATTGAAGACCATAGAGAAACGAAAAATTATTTGAACAGAATCGACGCACTTCAAGAACAGGTGAGTCCAACTGGGTTAACTTCACCAGAGGCCAAAACTAAATTAGAGGAAATTGACCGTCTCACCAACGAAATGATTGACAGCAATCCGTTTGCAGCAGTCAACAAAAGTGGTAACTTTGAAAAAGCCAAAAATCGGATGCGCGATCGCATCGGTCAAGAATCAGCAAAACAGTCATTTTCCCAATTTTGGAGTCAAGAGTATTTATCCCGGAAGGGTTGGAACGAAGAAATTAATTTTTTCAACACAGAAATTCGCCCTTTAATCGCCACCAACTACTTCCGCCGCATCGGTGAAAATGGGGAACTTTTTGATAACTTTTGGCTAATTGACTTACCTTTTGTCTTGCTATTTGGCGCAGAGTTACTGGCGCGTTCCTATTATCTGCGTCGTCGTCATCCCAGTTTTAGCTGGGTAAATGCCATACTGTGGCGATGGTATGACCTATTTCTAGTATTTCCTTTTATGCGCTGGTTACGCATCATACCCGTAGTTATTCGCCTTGATCAAGCCCGGTTATTGAATTTGCAACCATTACAGCAGCAACTAAATCAATCAATAGTAGCTAATTTTGCCGAAGATATCACAGAAATAGTTGTAGTCAGAGTCATTAACCAAATTCAAGGATCAATTAGGCGGGGCGATTTAATCAGCTGGCTGACGCAAAATGAGAATCTGCGACCCTACATAGATATTAATAATACAAATGAAGTTGAAGCGATCGCCGGAATTTTGATTCAAACATTAGTCTACCAAGTGTTGCCCAAAATTCAACCAGAAATCATTGCCATTTTACGCCACATTATTGCCACGACCATCAATCAAGTCCCTGTCTACCGGAACCTCCACAATCTTCCTGGGATGAGAGATATGCAAAACCAACTCAGCGAACAACTAGCAACTCAAATCACCGCCAACCTTTACAGCGTCGTCACTACGGCCATAGAAGATCCCGTGGGAGCAAAACTTTCCAGTCAACTAGCCGAAAGTTTCACCAAAGCCTTGGGAGAAGAAGTGCAACAAAAACACGTAATTAGCGAAATTCAAAGTTTAATGTCTGACTTCCTGGAAGAAGTTAAACTTAACTATGTCCAGCGCTTGTCTCAAGAAGATATAGAGCAAATTATGGAACAAACCAAACAGCTAAGAACAAAACCAGTGCAGCCAATAGTGGATAAAACTAATATTCTCCTAGTCAACAAAGATTCTTAATCAATCCCTACTCCCGGTTACTGAGCGAAGTCGAAGTAACTCCCCACACTCCCCACACTCCCCACACTCCCCACTCCCTACTCCCCACTCCCCAATCACTATTGACTATTAAAGAAATGCGCTAAACTCGGAATAGAGACGAAGCATTATTGATTCGTCAGAAGACTTCTTGGAAGATATCCCTATCGCAGGAAGTGGGTCTATGCCCACTTTTTTTATTGAAATTTCGCATGACTCATCCTTTAGTTCCACAAATTATCGATTTAGCGACACCAGTAGCAGCAGAACTGGGTTTGGAAGTCGTTGGCATAGTTTTTCACACCAACCAGCGTCCACCAGTATTACGGGTAGATATCCGCAATCCCCAGGATGACACGGGTTTGAAAGATTGTGAGCGGATGAGTCGTGCCTTAGAAGCTTCCTTAGATGCGGCAGAAATCATTCCAGATGCTTATGTCTTGGAAGTGTCCAGTCCGGGAATTTCACGACAACTAATAACAGACAGAGAGTTTATTTCCTTCAAAGGATTTCCTGTAATCATCTCCACTTCTCAACCCTACGATGGAAAACAAGAATGGATTGGTCAGTTAATTCGCCGGGATGAAACCACTGTTTACTTAAACCAAAAAGGTCGCGTCACCGAAATTCCCCGCACCCTGATTCATAGAGTGCAGCTAGATGAACGCCGATAAACTAGGAACTAAGGGCTAGGGGCTAGAGACTAGAGACTAGAAGCTCAAAGCTAGGGAGTAGAGTTAAATTTTTCTCTAATCCCCAGCCTTTGATGCGTAATTTCTCAGTTTCTAACCCTCTCTCACATAGAGGATAAATTGGGAGGATAAATTGGGGATCTACTCTATCCAATCTAAATGTTTTTAAATCTGATTTTAAAGGAGATTGCTTATGTCAATGGTTAGTTTACCAGGATTAAAAGAATTAATTGAAAGTATTAGTCGGGAGCGTAATTTACCGCGTCTCGCAGTTCAATCAGCTATTAGAGAAGCTTTACTTAAAGGCTACGAACGTTATCGTCGCGCCCAAAACTTAGAAAAAAGACAATTTGATGAAGAGTATTTTCATAACTTTGAAGTAGAGCTTGATATTGAGGGCGAAGGATTCCGTGTTCTTTCCACTAAAAGTATTGTGGAAGGAGTAGATAACTCAGACCATCAAATTTCCCTAGAGGAAGTACAACAAGTTGCACAAGAAGCCCAGTTGGGAGATTCTGTAGTTCTAGATGTCACCCCAGATCAAGGTGAATTTGGTCGCATGGCCGCAATGCAAACCAAGCAAGTCCTGGCGCAGAAACTGCGGGATCAACAACGCCAAATGGTCCAAGAAGAGTTCCAAGACTTAGAAGGAACTGTTTTACAAGCCAGAGTATTGCGATTTGAGAGACAATCGGTAATTTTGGCAGTAGCTAGTAGCTTTGGTCAGCCAGAAGTAGAAGCTGAATTACCCAAGCGAGAACAATTACCTAATGATAATTATCGGGCAAATGCCACCTTTAAGGTATATCTCAAAAAAGTTTCCCAAGGGCAACAAAGGGGACCTCAGTTGCAAGTATCTCGTGCCGATGCTGGCTTAGTAGTTTATTTATTTGCCAACGAAGTCCCGGAAATAGAGGATGAAGTGGTGAGAATTGTGGCTGTAGCACGAGAAGCTAATCCCCCTTCCCGTTATGTAGGGCCACGGACTAAAATTGCTGTAGATACCCTTGACCGAGATGTAGACCCAGTGGGTGCTTGTATTGGAGCTAGGGGATCACGCATTCAAGTAGTCGTCAACGAATTACGTGGCGAAAAAATAGATGTGATTCGTTGGTCGCCAGACCCGTCCACATATATTGCTAACGCCTTGAGTCCAGCACGGGTAGATGAAGTTCGTCTTATGGACCCAGAAACCCGACAAACTCACGTACTAGTGGCTGAAGACCAATTAAGTTTAGCTATTGGGAAAGAAGGACAAAATGTGCGATTAGCTGCCCGTTTAACTGGTTGGAAAATCGACATTAAAGATCAAGCTAAGTACGATTATGCAGGAGAAGATACTAAGTTTGCTGCCGCACGCGCCCAATATCAACCGGAGGAAGATGAACTAGAACCGGAAGAGCTAGATGATCAAAATCAACCAGAACTAGAAGAGGAAGAAGACATTTTTCAGACCAGTGAGCAAGATTAATTTATTAGTGTTATGGAGTTCTGCTACTATTGACAACATCACTAGTCTTAATGATTACCACAGATCAATCATGCCACTGTAAGTAAAGATTGGTAAAGCCAAATTTATTTTCATCACAAGATTGTTCTAGGAAGTCAAAGAAGACTGATGAAACCAAATTATCGCCGTTGTATTAGTTGCCGTAAAGTAGGCTTGAAAGAAGACTTTTGGCGGATCGTCCGCGTCTTTCCATCGGGAAAGGTACAATTAGATCAGGGCATGGGGCGTTCTGCCTACATTTGCCCACAAAGGAGTTGTCTACAAGCCGCTCAGAAAAAAAATCGACTAGGGCGATCGCTACATGCATCAGTGCCAGAAACACTGTATGAAGGATTGTGGCAGCGTCTAGCCCAAAGCCATCCCCAAAACCAAAATTAAAACTAGGTGGAAAAACCTTCTGGCGGTAATCCCCAGAGTACCGGTGCATCAAGCCGACTCTGCCATTAATGGGGTGAATGCCACAATAGTAAATGGGTGTAGTCAGCTGCGGCTGTTTCACAAGCAGAGTAGCAGGGGAATACTCCCAACAAGTTTTACTAGATTGTGTTGTGGAAGACTCAGAATCAGCAAAACAAAAAACTAAAAAATGGCAACCTGGTAGCGCTCAGGCGCAGCTTGACATCAACCATCATTCCTGGTGGAAATGTCACAGTTAAACCAAAACATCTCTCTTTCCTGACTGGAGGCACCGGCGAAATAACCAAGGGCAACCTAAAAACAGTAATCGAAGGATGGAGATGTCGAAAACCAGGCAACCATCCGCTAAAAAACTGTAAATTAAAGGGGAAGAGTGGATGACCAACGGCAAAGTTAGAATCTACGAATTATCAAAGGAATTGAATTTGGATAACAAAGAGCTATTAGCAATTTGCGACCAGCTCGACATTGCGGTCAAAAGTCATAGCAGCACTATTTCAGAATCTGAGGCAGAACGGATACGGACTGCTGCGGAAAAACTGACAGCTACGAAGGTGATGGCGAAAAAAGAACAAGGCACACCAAGCCATAAACTAAATCCATCACCAACTGGCGATCGCAATCGACCCACCCCACCTCACAAACAGCAAATTTTGGAAATTCGCAAACCCAAAATATTGAGAAATACCACCTCCAACGCCCCAGAAGCAGCAGATGCTCATGATAGCGATCTCGCTTCCTCAGAAGTTAATTCTTCTTCATCATCACAGCCCTTCGATACACAAGTCTCACCCATGAAGCCGACGGCACCAATTCGACCTGTACCCCGGAATCAATCTGAGACCTCATCAGAAGCTCCAAGCATACAAGCAGATCAAGTTTCTAATAAAGAGGCACAGGAAACCAAAGTAGCGGGAAAACCTGAACCAGCTGGCACTGAGCGCAGCCGCAGTGCTTCTTCCCCTAGACCAAAAGCGGAAAAACCACAAAAACCCAATTTGGTAGCCCCACCCGCTAGGCCAGCCGAGGGCAACTCTCATCCAGCAGCTGACCAGCTAACTCCCTCTGAGAAACCATTACTCAAACGCGATCAAGTTAAGCAAAAGGTAGCCAAGGCAACTAGCAGTGATGCGCCCCAGGCTCCAGTGCCAAAATCGGCTCGTCCCACTCAATCGCCAGTTAGATCAGAGCCAAGAGCTAATCGACCTCCCGGACCAGGAGCAGCAGACGGACCAAGACCTAGCCGCCCAGTACGTCCATCTGAACCTGTAGCCGCAATGCCAGTGGCGACTCCGCCTAAACCTATGTCCGGCGGACAAGGCAAAATCGATCTGAGCGGCAATGATGGGGTCGGACCAGAATTACTGGATTTGAAACGTCCCACCCCACCACGTTTAACCAAAGGTGGTAAAAGGTGGCAAGAAGAAGAAATTATTGACGAAATCAAAGAAAAGGCTGGCAAAGTCGGAGTTAAAGGCAAACGGGTCAAACCAGTTGTTGAAGATGACTTTGAAGAAGATTTATTGGATGATGAGGATCAAGATTCCCCAGCTACAGTCCAGGTAAGTCTTTCCATCGCCCGTCCTCCCAAACCAAAATCCTCTCGACCTACACAACCAACGGCCGCAGTTATTAGCGCCCCAACTACTAGAGGAAAACGATCCTTTTCTCGCCGCGACAATAACCGTCGCCAAGAAGTAGAAACAAAGCGTGAGCGTCCTGAAACAGTAGTGATTACAGGGCCAATGACAGTTCAAGAACTGTCTGATGTCTTAGCTGTTGCCGATACAGAGATTGTCAAAATCCTCTTCCTCAAAGGGATGGCGGTCAGTATTACCCAGAACTTGGATATCCCCACCATCACATTGGTAGGTAAAGAGCTAGAAATAGAAGTTGAAACTGCCGAACCAGAAGCAGAAGCCCGGAAAGTCACAGAAATGTTGGATGTAGCAGATATGCAACTACTCCAGCGCCGTCCACCAGTAGTGACAATTATGGGTCACGTAGACCACGGTAAAACGACTTTGCTTGATTCAATTCGCAAAACTAAAGTAGCCTCTGGCGAAGCTGGTGGTATTACTCAGCACATTGGTGCTTACCATGTGGATGTAGAACACGAAGGAAAAGCACATCAAATCGTCTTCTTAGACACTCCCGGACACGAAGCATTCACAGCCATGCGGGCGCGGGGTGCGCGAGTCACAGACATTGCTATTCTGGTAGTGGCTGCTGATGACGGCGTTCGTCCCCAAACCATCGAAGCTATTAGCCACGCTCAAGCTGCCGAAGTCCCAATTGTTGTCGCCATTAACAAAATTGATAAAGAAGGCGCACAGCCAGACCGGGTTAAACAAGAACTAACTCAGTATGGCCTCACCCCTGAAGAATGGGGCGGTGAAACCATTATGGTTCCTGTGAGTGCTATTAAGGGGGAAAACTTGGATACCCTCTTAGAAATGATTCTCCTAGTTTCAGAAGTAGGAGAACTATCTGCTAACCCAGATCGTTCTGCTAAAGGAACTGTAATTGAGGCACATCTGGATAAGGCAAAAGGTGCAGTTGCTACCCTGCTAATTCAGAATGGTACTTTGCACGTGGGAGATATGTTAGTAGCTGGCTCGGCCTTTGGTAAGGTGCGAGCGATGGTGGATGACAGAGGCAAACGAGTGGATATCGCTAGCCCATCCTTTGCTGTAGAAGTTCTGGGTTTAAGTGATGTACCAGGTGCAGGGGACGAATTTGAAGTATTCGCCAATGAAAAAGAAGCTAGAACTTTAGCCGCAGACCGTGCTGATAAACAACGGATATCTCGCCTGTTACAAGGACGTGTCACTCTGACCACTCTCTCAGCTCAAGCACAAGAAGGCGAGTTGAAAGAACTCAACTTGATCCTGAAAGCAGATGTGCAAGGATCTGTGGAAGCCATTGTGGGATCTCTCAGACAAATCCCCCAAAACGAAGTGCAAATTCGGATGCTATTGGCTACTGCTGGAGAAATAACTGAGACAGATATTGACCTAGCCGCAGCGAGTGGAGCCGTAATTATTGGCTTCAATACCACCTTTGCCAGTGGAGCCAGACAAGCCGCCGACGAATCCGGGGTAGATGTCAGGGAATACAATATCATCTACAAACTTTTGGAAGACATCCAAGGAGCCTTAGAAGGTCTTCTGGAACCAGAGTTGGTGGAAGAACCCCTGGGACAAACCGAAGTTCGTGCCGTCTTCCCAGTCGGTCGTGGAGCCGTTGCAGGTTGCTATGTGCAGTCGGGTAAATTGGTTCGTAACTGCAAAGTGCGCGTGCGTCGTTCCGGTAAGGTTGTTTATGAAGGTGTTCTTGACTCCCTGAAACGGATGAAAGAAGATGCACGAGAAGTCAACTCTGGTTATGAATGCGGTATCAATATTGATAAGTTCCATGACTGGGTTGAAGGTGACTTGATTGAAGCCTTCCAAATGGTAACTAAGCGTCGTACACTCACGTTGACGAAGTAGTGCTGGTTAGTAATTACTGGGTCATGAGTAAAAATGATGAGTTTTGAGGGGAAAAGAGTTGACAACTCGAACTTCAAAACTCATCTCTCTGCACTGGCTATGCTTGCTATGAGCATCGATAGCATTCAGCACAGCCAGTTGCCACAACTGATCTGCTTTTTGTGAAAGTTTAAGAAAATTTATATATAGAACTAGGCATACATTAGGACATTTGTGGAATGCAGCATCCACACAGTAGTTTCTAATGCTCTCACCTTTATTGAGATACGTTCCCCTAGCTACATTGCGGGAAATACTATTGCAAAGTATCATTAATTAATGTTTGGTAATCTTGCGACAAGAATTAACTTATTTAAATATTGATCAAGAAACTATGACTTACGCACTGTACAAATTTATTATCTTGTGTATCAACCAAAATACATGGTTTCAGGCTGTGATCAATCATCCTTTGATAAATAGTGATCGCCTAAAAAGTATCGAAAAATCAAGGTTTAATGCCTGAAATCCATACCCCACATTTGGTTTTTCCTGTCAATGCGTAAGTCCTAGAAACTTAAAATATTTCTTTAAGCATATTCCATCAATGCTTTAATCTTGATATCAATTTTCAAATGTAAGCAATTAAGAATTTACTCTACATACAATTAATCAGGGGTATTTTTATGATGTCACTTGTTTTAGGCACTCTTGCTCTAATTAGTGCTGCTTTAGGCTCACTTGCTGGTGCTATATCAATTAGCAATATATATGAAATAAAATACAACACTCAAATCATGCTAAGTCTTTATGAACAAGCGTTAATAAATTTTCAAAATGATTTAATTTTGACTCAAAATGAAGCCAAAAAATATAGCATTCTTCAAGAGGAAATAGTTCCTAAAATTAACAATTTCATGAAATTAATTGCACAGGATGATGAAAATAAAGAGCAAAAATATTTAGAGGAAATACAAGAATTATCACTAGATAAAAATGATAATTTGGAAATATTAAAAAACAATCATAATATTGGTGATATTGCTGATATTACACAAAAAATAGTCAATAATATCTTGTCTGAAGATTTAGAGATTCAAGAAAATCTCAATAGATTAAGTAAATGGTTGCCGATAATTGGTGGTTCTAATATTATTATTGCTTCTCTGATGGTGATTGATAATATTATACTTAGTCCTGTCATACTAATTAGTGGCTTGATTATTTATTATCAAGTTAATAAAGCTTTAATAAAATTTAAAGGATGGGAATCAGAAACTAGGACTGCAATTGAAAAAATCAATTTAGAGAAAGGTTTAATGCAAGAAAGAAGAAAAGAAATTTCTGAATTAATTCGACAACTAAATGATTTAAACAAAATTCTTAATAACTTTGAATCTAAATATAAAGCTGCTAAAATTGCTGGACAAGTAGTAAATGGTGTAGATATTGCATTTCGTATAATCAACCTTTTTGCTCAAGACAATAAGCATATTAATAATTCTAAACCAATCATACGTATAGTAAAGTTTTTAATTTCAAAAACTTTACATCCAGACAATATAGCAAATAATTTCCGCGAAAATATTACAAAACAATATAGTGATATTTTTGTTTTGCAATTAGACAAAATTTCTGAAGTTAAGTTTGAGCGACAATTGTTATGTAAATCTTCTTTGGAATTGGGTTTAAATTTTGATATTTTATTGACTACTGTATACTCAAAAATTGGTCAACTATACCAGTAGTCACAAGTGCTAGGACATTTCTCCCTTTTACCCGTTCGCTGCTTCTTGTTCTCTGTTCCCTGAAAACCACAATTATGATGTCCTAACGTGTATGCGTAGTGCTATGGTTGATTGCGGCTAGAGTTATCGGACAAAATAGCTCTATTTTGAGAATAACAGTCAGTATTGCGTGACTTTTAGTGACCAATGAGACAGAAGTGGCTGGTATAAAAGTATTATCTTAAAAAAATTCAGCAAGATTTTACTATTTTAGGTGTGGGGGTAAGCTACTGATGATTTCAATCCCTGAGAGGGATTAACACCAAACCCCAAAAACCTTTAAAGTAGACTCTGATGGGTGTAAAACGAATTATGCACTTTCTCATCTAGGCAATGTTGTAGTTGCTGAAGGTGAAAACTGCCATAACGGTTGAATTTCAAACTGAGGAATGAAGAACTATGGCTCAAATTCCATCTGCTAGCGATCGCCAATTTTCTGCTGATCCCGAAATTTGGTACAGTCTTAAATGCGCGATCGCCACTAGTTCAGGTTTTCAACGCTGGCAACTAGAAAACTACCCCCAATTACAGGGACTTCCTCTAGAACAACAAGTACAAAGATATTTACGCGAAACTTTAGAGACTTTAGCTTATTAAAAATTGAGCAAATCTTGTAGACCTACTTGCAAACGGCGAAGTTGATGGTAAGCAGTCTCCAGCCGTTCTCCGTCAACTTCCACACTTGTCGTGGGATAATTTTGAATAACTTCTAGCAAAGTCACCTGTCCATCCTCATTAGCCGAGAGTACCAAAGCTGCTCGTAAAGCTTGCCGGTCGGCTGTACGCGATGGTGTATGAATTACTTGACTCAGCTCATCCAGGATCACATTACCAATTGGGCTATTCAGAACTCTATCTAAAACCACCAAGTCGATATTCACCGGTGTAGTCAAATATGGGCGAATTGCTTTAGGGTCTTGTTGCGCTAAAGCGAAATTGACTCGTAGTGCAGATGAGAGTTCTCCAGTTTCCGCAAAAGTAGATAGTTCCTCGACGGAAATTGATTCACGAAAAATACCGTATTTTAGCAGCACTTGTTCAGCCGCAAAGGCAGAGGTGTGGAAGAATAGCACACACGCACTCAGTAAAAATAAAGCTTGGCGCAGCACCAGAAACTGATACAGCATTTTCCCTATTATCCATAAGTTTGGTTTACTGAAAATCATATCTATCGAAAAGAATCGCCGCATCTAGCTGTAGTTATCTCCGGAAACCCAGCATTTTCTGGGCTAAAAGGATATAACTTAGCCACAAGAACCCAATTATTTATGTGTTTGATTGTGAAACTTAGCTGATTGATTGCCAGTCATCCGATCTAGTTTGGCATGGATTAAATAGCTTTTAGCTGCTATATTTGACCCTGTTTAACCAACTATAATTCAGCTAATCACAGAAATAAAATGAAATATTGGGATTTGCATATTCCTGTAGCTGCTCCACGCCAGCTATCAACCAAGAATTTTTGGCTCTTATTTAGCACTAAACTCAAATCAACATTACCCTTATCAGCAGGAATCATAGCCTTGCTGCTTGCACCTGCGGGTTCCATATTAGATAGTCAAGCAAATGCTACTGTTGCCCAGCAAAAGGTAAATACCTCCACTTTAGTGGCACAAAACTCTACATCTGCAACAATAATTTACGTTAATCCAGAAACTGGTACAGATACATCCGGTGTTGCTACTACCGCAGATGCGCCCTATAAAACTATTACTTTTGCTCTCAGACAAGCCCAACCAAACACAATTATTCAACTAGCACCAGGAACCTATAACAGCGAATCTGGCGAACAATTTCCTCTGTTGCTTAACCCTGGAATTAGCCTACGTGGTGATGAATCTAGTAAAGGTCAGGCAATATTAATTACTGGTGGTGGTTCTTACGCCAGTCGCACCTTTGCCGGACAAAATATTACAATCTTAGCTAACAACAATACTACTGTTGCAGGTTTAACTGTAACCAACCCCAATCAGAGAGGTACAGGAGTTTGGGTAGAATCAAGTAATCCCACGATCCAAAATAATACTTTCACTAACAGTGCTAGAGAGGGTGTTTTTATCACTGGTGCTAGTAATCCCAAAGTTGAAAATAACCTGTTTGTGCAGAACCAAGGTAACGGCATTTCCATTGCTAGCACAGCCAAAGGTGAAATTCGCGGTAACTTATTTCAGGATACAGGTTTTGGTCTAGCGGTAGGCGGTACTTCTACACCCCTAATTGAAGGGAACCAAATCATCGACAACCAAGATGGTTTGTATATCTCACAAACCGCTAAACCTATACTGCGTAAAAATGTCATTCAAAACAATAAGCGGGATGGCATTGTTGCCACAGTTAATGCTCAACCTGACCTGGGTAATAATGAAAATCCTGGGGGAAATTTAATTCGTAATAACACCCGGCATGATGTTAATAATGCTACCTCTAATACCATTCTTGCTATTGGCAACGACATTGATCAGGGGCGGATTTCAGGTCAAGTCAATTTTGTAGCTGCTAGTGTTGATCTACCCACTGGCCAAAGCGCTTTTAGAGATGTTCCTGAAGGATACTGGGCAAAAGCTTACATTGAAGCCTTAGCCTCTCAAGGGATAATTGCAGGCTTTCCTGATGGCACTTTTAAACCTAATGATCCTGTAACTCGCGCTCAATTTGCCACCATTGTTACTAAAGCTTTGACACCACCGGTTAAACGGCCAGCTACTAATTTTAGGGATGTAGCCAGTAATTTCTGGGCTTACGGTGCAATTCAATCTGCTTACCGGAGTGAATTTTTAGCTGGCTATCCTGATGGTAGATTTCAACCACAGCAGGAAATTCCTAGAGTCCAAGCATTAGTATCTTTAGCTAATGGTCTGGGTTTTACTGCTAATAACCAGAATGTTCTGGGTTTGTATAATGATGCTGCCCAAATTCCTAATTACGCGATGGGTCCGGTAGCAGCAGCAACGACCCAACAATTAGTGATTAACTATCCTACTGCTCGACAACTAAATCCCAATCGCCCCGCAACTAGAGCGGAAATTGCGGCTTTTGTTTATCAAGCACTGGTTAATGCTGGACGTGTGGAACCAATTAACTCACCCTATTTGGTAACAGCGCAGTAAAATTTTACCTTTGACATCCTGTAAATTACATAGGGTGTCAAAGTATTATTTAGAAGGTTTTTGGCGTTTTTGCTCCCAGCGCCAGAGAAAAATCATTAGAGCTAAAACTCCCACTTGCAGAGCCAAATTAGGTAAAGCTTGCTCAATATCTCGCCCAGCTAGGACTTGAAAAAAGAAAATAAATGCGCCAATGAAAGCGGATGCACCAAAACCAATATAGATAAATTGCCGCACACCACGATAGGGGGCTGCTATTTCTGCTTTGAGGCGGGCATATTGTTCAGTATTTGGGGGATTTTGGGGATTTGGTTTGATCATCAATAAATAATGCTATAATCTGATGCTGTATAGGCCGATGTGGCTCAGTGGTAGAGCAGCTGATTCGTAATCAGCAGGCCACGGGTTCAAATCCCGTCATCGGCTTGAATTAAAAGCGCAGTTAAACCTGAGTATGTGCTAAGTTTACCGAAAATTTGGGTTTAAAGCCCCGTCCTTATAGGACGGCTTTGGTGATATTATGTTTTTAGCGGTAAAGCGCACAAATAAAAAACGAAGTAGGTCAAGCGGACGACTCCTGTAGACAAGCCGAAGGCATGGCTTGTCGAAGACATCCGGAACCCTGGTAGTATAAATCCTCAATCTTGTATAAATGTGGGAGTAAAGCAAAAATTCCAGAAATCGTTTCAAACGCGGTCGGGCAGTCCGTGTATGCTTGTGGACGTATCCAAACGGGGAGATTTGAATATTTTATATTCAGGTTTCTAGTTCGGACGGATGAAGCAAGAATCCTCATGCCTTTAGGCTGAGGAGTGTCAAATACTCAGATTGGGTGATATTATTTTGGTTTCTTTAGTTTTCTTTAGAAATAGCAAATTTCTTTTGTTGGCGCTTGAGGACTCCTGCTGTACCTAAAGCACCAATCGCTAATAAACCCCATGCTGAACCAGATTCAGGCACAGATTGCGGTTGCAATGCGGTAAAGGCTGCATCTGCTAAGATGCCATGAGCTGTGGCGCTAGGATGGACGAAATCCCAGTATAAATATTGTTCTGGATTACTACAGAGTGTTTGTGCGATCGCATTGAAGCACGGTTCAGTAAAGTTTGTAAAACCTAAACTTTGTGGATTACTGAACAAAGAATTGACATCTAGAGGCAAAATATTTAAACCCAGATTTTGGCTAAAACCTGCCAGAATGGTGGATAATCCAGCATTATGCTCTTGGGTTAACTGATTGAGGCTGTTAGATATAGACTCACCTTGACTGAGGCCTCTGGGAGTATTGCCCAAATTTGGTAAATTGGGTACTACCAAATTTTGCACCCCAAAACTAGCTAGGGCTTGTACAGCATTGGATATGTTTTCTAAGGTTTGAACAGAATCGGTAAAAGGAACAAAATCTAATGATTCGGTGGGTAAATAATCATTTGCACCTAACCACAGTACATAAAGTGCATCAGCGTCAACAGGTTGCTGATTTGTATTCAGCACAGTTTGAAATGCTCCCACTTGCTGCGGCAATCCTAAAAGATTACTATCAATGGTGTTAGCAGTTGTGCTAGTGGCTCCACCTACAGCAAAGTTAACTCCACCTTGAGGGGTAGCGCCATTGAGAACTTGAATAAATGGGGTGGGAGAATCTAAGTTCAACTTTTGAGCTAATTCATCTATCCAAGCAGGACCATTGGTAAAGCGTCCTTGAAAGTAGGGTGGGGGTGGCAGTCCAATTCCTGTGTTTGGGTTTATAGTGAGATTGAAGACATTGCCTGTATCCGATAAACTATCACCAACTACATAAAGCCCGGTAAAAGCGGAAGCCTTGAGTGGCAACATGAAGGATAAGAGAACAAACCCTGCTGCCATTAATTGTGTTTTCATATTCATATCATTTGAATAAAAGTATTTTGACAGTGAGTAAATCTAAGTATGTGCAAAATATGCAATTAAATTTATTTCTGTACGTATGTTTAATCTGGTTAGACATACTTACAAGACTATATAAGTTATATTTACTGTAAATCTAGGATTTTACTGGAACTTCATGATTTATCGCCGTTTTATGAATTATTGATAAAGTGACAATGCCAAAAATTTAGCCAGGGCGGTTGACGAGACTACCCCAGCTGAATGTATGAATGGGAAGAACTAATTCAGTTTTGCGATCGCCTGGAATTGACAGCCTCAGCCACCGATATCCCCTCTCCCAAAGTCCCAAAATGGCCTAAAGCCGCCGCCGCTTCTGCACGAGATACAGGTTTTTTGGGTTGAAACAGGGTTGTATAGCCAAACACCCGACGAATATTTGATTGTTCGCCATTTTGGAAATCTGCCAGCACTGCGCGTAACGCCTTGGGGTCAATTTTTCCCCCATCTTGAAAACCCCAGGTTTGATTGACCGCTTCTAAATTGGCAGCAGGTAAGGCTTGGCGAGTATCTAGGGGGATTTTCCACAAAATCAACTGTTCCCTAGTTAATGGTGCATCCGGACGGAATGAAACTGCTGTGGAGTCACCAGATAAAGGACTGGGAATTAAACCTGCTTCTGCTAACCCTTGAATTACAGGAAAATCAGGATCATTTGCAGGTACATCACTAAAACTTGGTTGAGTGCTGGTTAATGCCAAGCGAATCTGTTTAGCCGGATTATTCACATACATAGCATTGTTAGCAGCAACCAGCCAACGGGCATATTCTCGGCGAGTAATGTTTTTGCTAGGTTCAAAGGATTGATTTACGCTATCTTCAGACTTTAAGGACAACACACCCAAAGCGGCTAAGTCTTGAATAGCTGGACGCATTTCTGGCGGTGCTTGGTTGAGGTCATCGAATTGCTGAGATTTGCCGATACTTGTTTCACTGGATGTGTTAGCTGGCTGTTTAACCAGATTATCCGGGACAACAGGGCTAGATTTCGGATTGGTAATTTCCCCCACTTCTGTGGCGGAGGTACTAGTAGGTATGTACTCAATAACTAAGGTAGTAGCTGTTTGTGGTTGATCAGGTTGGGGGTTGGTAACTGATTTCGGCTGCACAGATATTGTTACTTCCAAATCCTGACGACGAACTTTAAAGGTATCTTCTAACTCATCTGTAGGCTGTTCTAAAATCTGCCAGTCACTTTTCTGCAACTGTTCGCTATAAAAGCTAGTAATAAAATTGCTGGGGTCAGAACTTAGCCAACGAGTGACTACAGGATTTTTTGCGCCACTAGCAGGTATGACTGACTCTAATTTTGCATTGGGATACAAAGGGATATTTTGGGGAAAATCAGCTGGTAACTCAGATGTAGGCTGGTTTTGCCCTGGTTCCCCTTCATTTGTCTGAGATTCACTAACAATACCTGGGTTGTTTTGTAGCCTGGGATCTGCCGCCAAAGACTGTTCGAGGTTCCTGGCGTTGGGATTATTCCCACAAGCTGTTACAGAGGTGAGTAAAACAGCCAAACTCAGTAAGACAGCTGGACGTTTACAAAAAATCACGGTAAATCACAAATGGCGTGTCAATTCCTACCCTAGCGCAGACTACTAAAATTTATAGCGATCGCCAAGGTAATTAGGACATTTCCTGTTCCCTGTTCCCTGTTCTCTTATGGAATTATTGTCGAATTTTTGGGGCGGGTAATTCTTTCAAAACTCGCCATACTACGGTATAGCTACCATCATCACGCCGATGTACTGGACGGAAGGCGATGACCAGATCACTGCTACGAATTTGTTGTAGTTGTTCTGGCGATATGGCTTGACTTTTCAACATCATCTCTGGAAGTTGAAATTGCAGCGATCGCACTAAATAAGTATGGTTTAATTTAGCCTCAGCATGGGAAAAAATTACTGATTTTTGCTGCCAATTCTGGTGTTTTCCCGTGACAAACCGTCTTTTGTCTACCTGTAAAGCTCTTAACTGTTGCGGCGGTTGGTAATTTAGGAATAGTTCTCGCGTTGGCGATGTTACCCCTTGCAGATTGCTATCTAACTCTTCCAGAGGGATATCACCCACATCAACCATGAAACTATAATCTAGGGCTTGATCTACTAATCGAAAGCGCTCCCCGGCTAGCTCAAGTGCTAAGATAGGATTAAATCCATCCTTCGCATCACCCAAAGAAGGGAAAGGATAGCGCTCACGGACATTGCTTTGCAATCGATTCCAAAGAGTATTCAGGGGACGTTGGTAAGCTGAAGCCTGTAACACACGGAAAATACCAGTATTAGGCAATGCCAACAACTCAGCGTAAATTTGCGGTTCTTGCTGACTAACACAGTAGGTCAGGCGATCAACCACCCTAGCATTTTCCCAAGGATCTGTAAACCGAATTTCTGGGGGAAATAACCCTTGTGTCGCCGTTAAAATTTCTTTGGCTTGAGTCAGAATAGCTAGCGCTGACTCAGGGGCTACAATTGCAGGTTGTATGGGCGGTGCATAATTGGCTATAGCTGTTTTCGCACTTCTGCCAATTATCTGTTGTTGTCTACCTAAACCATAAGTGGATAACTTTGGTTCTAGCGCCGAGAAAGGTATAGCCGGCTGATTTAGTTGGGGATACTGTAGTGGTGCAATGGTCAATACAGGATCTGGTAGACGTTCACCACTGATTAAGGGTAGTTCTCTAACTAAAGCTAATTCCGCCCGCCGATATAACAGTCTGTCTAGTATGGGAGATAGTTTTAATAACTCCTGGCTAGAAGTATACAAAGAACAGTAAATTTGATCTGGGGCTGATGTTAACTGGTTAGAAGCGGGTGAAATCTTTCTGAATAAATCCCTTTGAGAGTTACACAAGGTTTGCGTATGCTTTTCCTGGCGATGCACAAAATTTTCTGAACTCTTAACTTGAACTGTTAGTTGTCCTCTGACAACTCTGATGCGATTGGGATCTGGACTATTGAGGGCTTGTTCAATTCTAGCAATCAAGTCTATCTGACGCTGCACTAGTCTCCCGGCTTCGGTATAAAATTTTTCTGCTGTTGGCTTTGATGTAAGATTTTGAGTTAAGGAGGATGAAGAGTTATATTCGGCCGCTAAGGTAGTTACTGGCATAGCAGCTAAAGGAAAAGGTAGTAAAAAGCCCCAAAATAACTGTCTCATTTCAAAAACCCTGGGTAGATAGGAGTATTAAAAATCTAAAATAGATATTAAATTGGAGAAAATCCCCACGTATCGGCAACCATCAGTCCATTTTACTTTCTGTTAAGCGAAGCGTCGCCGGGTTGTTACCAGTGCTGAAACAAGATTACATGCAAGTTTCCCAGGATCAGCCTATTTATTCTGAGGCTCCACTCCAGCTGTTGTTATTTGTCGATGGACGACCTAAGTCTCGACAACAAGTACAACGTATTCGTGCTTACTTAAAAGAATTACAATCTGAGTATAACTTTGACCTGCAACTTATTGATGTGGGGCAACAACCATATTTAGCAGAACATTTTAAATTAGTCGCTACCCCAGCTTTAATCAAAATTCATCCAGAACCCAGACAGATTATCGCTGGTAGTAATATTATTGCTCAATTGAAGAACTGCTGGACTCGCTGGCAAACATCTGTAGATAGTTGTTCCCATTTGTCAGAAGATGTCCAGGAACCAATAGAGAATAATCATCGGCGATCGTCACCGACATCTACAATTCATTCTGTGGCTGTTTCTGCGGAATTGATCCAACTTACTGATGAAGTTTTTCGCTTGAAACAGGAAAATGACAAACTGCAAGAGCAGTTACTATTTAAAGATAGAGTGATTGCAATGCTGGCTCATGATCTGCGGAATCCTCTGACAGCAGCTGCGATCGCTATAGAAACTTTACAATCTAATTACAATATCGAAATGGCTGCATTTACCCGCCTCAAACCAGCTATGGCAGCCCATTTATTAAAACAAGCCCGCTCTCAAACTAAAACCATTGACCGGATGATTGCTGATTTATTGCAGGTCGGTAGGGGCAGCGATACAGAGATACCCATAATACCACAAAAGATGGAAGTTGGCAACCTCTGTTTAGATGTATTGCAAGAATTGCGCGATCGCTACATGGCCAAATCCCAAGAAATAGAAACAGATATTCCCCAAGACTTACCCAAAGTCTATGCTGATCCAGAACGGGTCAGGCAAGTATTGATCAATTTACTAGATAACGCCATCAAATACACCCCCGAAGGGGGCAAAATCAGCATCTCTGGATTACACCGCACCACCCAAAAAATTCAATTCAGTATTGGCGACAGTGGCCCAGGGATTCCCCCAGAAAACCGCGATCGCATCTTTGAAAACCACTACAGACTACAACGTGATAAATCCATCGATGGTTACGGCATTGGTCTGTGTTTATGCCAACGCATCATCCAATCACATTATGGTCAAATTTGGGTAGATGCTGCCCCCGATGGCGGTGCATGGTTCCACTTTACATTACCCGTATATCCATCTTGAAAGCAAAATCAGACACCATCCTCAACTCTGTACAATCCGATTCCGCCCAGCCCGTTTTGCTTGATAAAGAGCCTGATCCGCAGCCATAATCAAATCAGAAGGAGAAGATTCCCAAGTAGGAGTAATAGTCGCCACTCCCATACTCATCGTCACATACTGGCTAATTTCAGAAGCACTATGAGCAATTTCTAAATTCATCACACCAGATTGTATTACCTTAGCCATGTACAACGCATCATCAGCATAGGTATGAGGCATAACCACAGCAAACTCTTCACCACCGTAACGCGCCACTAAAACTTGATTATTCTGAGCTTTATGACTTAAAGTATCGCTCACCAGACGGATACAACTATCCCCAGCAGGATGACCATATTCGTCATTATATAACTTAAAAAAATCAATATCAGACAAAATCAAAGATAAAGGAGATTGATCCTGCGCCAGATTAATCCACTGCGTATTCAGATAATCATCAAAGCGACGACGATTAGCCAGCCCAGTTAACGAGTCTATATTAGCCAATTCCTGTAAAGCCAGATTTGCTGCTTCTAACTGTTTATACACTTGCGCCTGTTGCAAAAGTTTTCTTAATCGTTGGCGCAACACCGGCCAATGAATGGGCTTAGTTAAGTAATCTGTTACTCCTGCATCAAAAGCACGGTCTACAGACTCCTGATCATCCAAACAGGTAATCATTAATATAGGAGTGCGTTGCCATAACTTTGAAATCACAGCATTGCCCAAAGCAGCCTCCATATCCAGACTAGCCAGGGCTGTCATCAAATTATTTTTAGCAATTTGGAGCAATTTTCTACAGCAAGTAAAGCCATCCATCACGGGCATGATAGCATCGAGTAACACTATATCTGGTTTGACACTCTTATAAGCATCTAAACACTCCTGACCGTTAGTAACCTCAACAACTTTATAGCCTTCTTTTTCCATAGCTTCACGCAACAGTAATCGGATGGTCTTGTCATCATCAGCTACCAAAATTACAGGAGGTTGCTTAGATAAACTAAATGGGCTTATGCCTGACATGAGTTGCGTACCACTGAAAATGAGAGTATCGGGTTAGAACATATCTGAAAAAACCTGATCTTGATTATTAAATCCTTTCAGAGCAACAGTTGCTTAACACTAGTCAAAATTCTTGAACAAACTTTATGATTTAGTCGCTGCTCTGTACTCATCAAGGGTAACAATGTGAATTTAAATCAATATAGGTGGGGAGTGGGGAGTTACTTCGACTTACTTCGACTGCGCTCAGTACAAGCCGCTCAGTAACCAGGGAGTAGGGAGTGGAAAACAGCCTTTTGAGTTGTTGAGAAATCAAATAGGAGTCCTATATCTAAAATATAGATAAACTCACCTGAGCTATAAAGCCTGCATTAGCCCATCAAAAATCAAATGTTCATCATATTTTCGCACAAACAAACTCGGAAAAATTGACTTGGCAACTGTATCTAGAAATTAACCTTTATTGAGAAAAATTCTTAAAATGCCAGATTCTATAATGTATCACCAGGACAACTTTGTTGTTCTAGAAACAGACCAACCAGAACAATTTCTCACCACCGAGGAATTATTAGACAAGCTCAAACTTGTGTTAGAAACCATAAGTTATGAAGACTTGTCCCCAGATTTACAAAAAATTGCATCTGTAACTGCTCAAGCCCAATACTTAATTGACACTAGTTGTGAATTAGATATAGGCAGGGGAAAATATTTGCAGTGGTATGTAGTCCGATTAGAAAAGTAGTTTTGTACTCAATCAGCTTTTTCCTGTCAACACCACCTTCCTATTTTTTAGCAAGTTCCGCGAACAGGTGAGTGGGAGTCACGTCTGAGAAGGGCGGAAGCTGTTAAGCATCTACAATTGTCAGAATTGTTAATTCGATCATCTCTTCGCCCACTTCTGTAATTTTAATATCTATTCCAGGGCCAAAATACTTTGTCATTTTTTCCTGTTTTTCCTGCCAAACATCCAAAGAAATAAATGGCGAATCAAACTCTAAAATTAAGGCATAAGCCCCATCAATTTCGGTTTCTCGTAAACCTGTAACCACTGGTCTATCTTCATCTGTAGGACTCAAACCCAGGTAAGACAGCGCTTCATCTAAATGAGCCTCTTGACCATAGCAGTAGCGGGTGATGTCCTTGCGGATTTTATTTTGAGTAACCGTTGCTTGCTGCTCTCGTAACAGTAATATTGATGGCGTTGTCTCTTCGCTGAAGGGTATAGGCTGAATTTCATTAGCTTTCAACGCCAGTCCCCCTAAGAATAAAGGAAACCCATAAAAAAATCCCACCAGATTAAGTGTGGCATTATCAGCACCGTAGGCAGCAAAACCAACAACGATCAATATACCGCCGATGGTTAAACCGATAGTCCCCAAAGAAATTTTACGTAACATGAGTTTCGGATCTTATAATTTCTTAACATCTCAGTTTTATTATTATCGGTTATTAGTCACAATTAAAGAAAAGTTCTTCATTGCTCACGATTTTTGTATAAGCCTAATTAACCGCGTATATGCGCCATTTTGGGTTAACTTTAAACTTGAGCCTATTTCGATACTGGGAAAAAATTATGGATTTACAGACTATAAAAGAACGAATTGCCGTAGTTCAAAGCAAACGGGAGTACCTACTCAGCCTCTTGGAACAACCCAATTTAGGAACTTTGAGAATTGATGTCAATCAGGCTTTGGAAGAGATGGATGATTTAATTGATGAATTTAAACGGACTATTCCAGAGACAGATCATAATTAAGCTCAACTAGGGGAATAGTAGACAGCGCTAGTTAAACCTGAAACTAAGGGCGAACCTAGTGCTGTTTGTTTTTGAGACTCTCCAAAAATCTCTTTGATCCTGCACCCTATCAAAAGTTTTCTATCGCCGACATATTAATTATTTTTGGCACGTTCACCCAACTGTCTAACTAAAGCAATAAGCTCAGTTGTAGGAACATCTTTTTGACAGATATCATCAAAGTTGAGGTTGCTATTAGCAGCCCAGAACTGGGCATCTTCCACTGAAGAATAAGCAAGTATTTGAGTTTTAGGAGAGATGGCTTTGATATGACTAGAAGCACTCCAACCATCCATAACTGGCATTTGTAAATCTAGAACAATGACATCAGGTTGAGCAGTTGGCAGCATTTCTATGGCTTCTTGACCATTAGATGCTAACCCCACTACATGAAAATTTTCCTGAGTTGAGAAAGCTAGTTGTAGAGTTAAACGCGTAAGTTCGTGATCATCAACCACTAAAATACGCAAGGTCGTAGACTTACAAGACAACATTAACATTTATAAAATAGAAAGATTGATACATCAACCCTTATAGTTTATGGGAAGAAGTACCAAAAATCACTCTATCTTCTGGATAATATTTGCGGAAAAAGCAGCCAAAATACAAATTTTGGCTGGAATTAACTTGATGTGAAACTAGTCTGTGTAATAGTAGCTTTTTTTGGCATCAATCAAGTTTGATGCTATACCAGTTGAACGTAATGCCATGTTAATCAGAATTTTTTGTGAATTAGTTTCTGGAGAGTCTTCACCAGGGTGGCGTTGGATATAACTACCATCAGATTGTAGTTCCCAGGCTTGACGATTATCGGCTAACATGATGCCTAGAAGTTCTTGCAAATCTTTAGCAATGTCTGGGTCTTTAATTGGGGTAATTACTTCGACTCGCCGATCTAAATTACGACTCATCCAATCAGCGCTACCAATGAAAATTTCTTCTTGTTCATTATTATGAAAATAATAAATCCGAGAATGTTCTAAGAAGCGGCCAATAATACTGATGACGCGAATATTTTCACTGATATCTTTGAGTCCTGGACGCAAAGAGCAAATACCGCGAATAATCAGATCAATTTGTACTCCAGCGCGGGAGGCTTCGTATAATGTGGCGATGATTTGCGGATCTACAAGGGAGTTCATTTTGGCCACAATGCGCCCGGAAAAACCATTGTTAACATTTTCTATTTCCCGATGAATTAATGCCAAAAAGCGATCGCGCATATTCACAGGTGCAACTAGCACTTCTCGATATGATTTTTGTCGAGAGTAGCCAGTTAAAAAATTAAATAAATCCGTAATATCTGCGCCCAATTCTTCCCGACAACTAAATAAGCCCAAATCTGTATACAGTCGTGCTGTTTTAGGATTATAGTTGCCAGTACCTATGTGGATATAGCGACGCATCCGGTCTTTTTCTCTTCGCACTACCATGACGGTTTTGCAATGAGTTTTTAACCCTACTAAACCATAAACAACGTGTACACCAACTCTTTCTAAACTCCTAGCCCAGTAAATATTATTTTCTTCATCAAATCGGGCTTTTAATTCCACTAATACAGATACTTGTTTGCCATTTTCCGCAGCTGCAATTAAGGCTTTGACTATGGGTGAGTCGCCGGAAGTGCGGTAAAGGGTCATTTTGATCGCTAGGACATTTGGATCATGGGCTGCATGGGTAATAAAGCGGACTACTGTGGAGGAAAAGGATTGATAGGGGTGGTGTACCAACAAATCTTTTTCTCTGATGACTGCAAAAAAGTCTTGACCTTCTTCTAATTCCAGAGGATCTGAGGTGAGACTGGGTTCTCTCAACCTTTGTAGGCGTGAAGGTACTACAGACTGGCGTGGTGGTTCTTTGAGTTCGGGTAATGGCAAGGCCATAAAATACATTAAGTCCCGCAGTCCTAAAAGACCATCAACTTGATAAACATCATTTTCGGTGAGGTCTAAATCTTGTAATAATCGAGAACGGATGGGATCTGGAGTATGGGATTTGATTTCTAGTCTGACTGGCGTTCCACCCATGCGCCGTTTGCGTAGTTCTTGTTCAATGGCTAAGAGTAGGTCATCAGCTTCATCTTCTTCCAAAGCCAAATCAGCGTCACGGGTGATGCGGAAGGGATGATATTCTTGTATGTTCATGCCTGGAAAGAGAAACTCCAGGTTATGTGCGATCGCCTGTTCTAAAGGTACACCAGTCCAGTGAACTGGATTTCCCGTTTCCGAGATTCCTAACTCTGGTGGTAAAGGTAAAAATCGCGGTAGTACATTCGGTACTTTCACCCTAGCAAAAAATTCTTCTTCAGTATCTGGATTTTTAACTACAACAGCTAAATTCAGACTGAGATTAGAAATGAAAGGAAAAGGATGACTAGGATCAACCGCCAAAGGAGTTAGAACCGGAAAGATTTGTTCTTCAAAGTAGTTATCTAGATAACTGCGTTGTTTTTGATTTAAATTTATGTAATCCAGTATATGGATACCGTGACTGACTAGCTGAGTTTGCAAAACTTCTTCAAACTGCTGGTGCTGCTTTGTCACCAGAGGACTGAGTTTTGATCTGATATCGTTTAATTGTTCTTGCGGTGTCCGACCATCAGGAGTTAACTTGGCAACTTTTGCTTCCACCTGTTGTTTTAAAGCTGCTATTCGCACCATAAAGAACTCATCTAAATTGGCGCTGAAAATTGCCAGAAATTTTAATCTTTCTAATAGCAGTGTCCTGGTATCACAGGCTTCATGGAGGACGCGACTGTTAAATTCTAACCAACTTAACTCGCGGTTCAGGTAATATTGCGGATCGTTCAAATCAAGGTGATTGGAATTTTTTTTTGATTTCGCCATGACGATCTCTTGGTAGCCAGATGTAGCCCATACAGCTGGGGGACAATCAATATAGTAAGTTAAATAGGGCATGAGTGAAACTCCCTAGTCAAATTTTTCTAAGTTGCCAAATGTTTCAAGCTACTCGTCGCCGTCTTGCTATCTGGTATACTGCCGTAACTGCAATATTACTGTTACTGTTTGCCAGTGGTGTATATTTATATGTCCGCAGTACATTGATTGAGCGTGTGGATGATACCCTCAATCACGTAGTGGAAATTGTCGAACGCTCTTTGGTAATTGAGCCTGTGGATGGGGATAGTGAAAAAGTTCGCATTAATGTCGAGGCGAGTTTCCGGGATAATGCCAACACCGTAGAAGATGACCACATTGACCTGGAATGGTTTAGTCCTACTGGTAAATTAGTTTGGTCAACTGTATCGGAACCTTTAAATATTCCTATTCACGGGAACCGTCTGGGTGAAACGGTGCGTGTAATTAGACAAGAAATATGGGGAGACGGAGAAACACGGGATGCTCCACTTTTATTAAGACAAGTTACCCAACGTGTGGAAGTGGGACGACAAGTATTAGGATATCTGCGTGTTAGTCATCCCTGGTTTGAAGTGACTAAACCTAGTCGCCAGTTAATTATTGATTTAGCCTTGGGTACTTGGTTTATGGTGCTTTCTGTGGCTGCTAGTGGCTGGTTTCTGTCAGGGAAAGCGATGGAACCTGTGGGAGAATCTTACCAACGTCTGAAACAATTTACGGCTGATGCTTCTCACGAACTCCGTAGCCCCATTACTTTAATTCAAACTAATGTCCAAGTTGCCCTTGCTGATTTAGAATTAGCAGATACACAAGGTACTACTTTTGTCAACTATCGGCAACAATTAAAACTAGTAGAACGGCTAACCCAGCGTTTGGGTAAGTTGGTAAATGATTTGTTGTTTTTAGCTAGACAGGATAGCGGTATCAATAAAGATGTTTTTTCATCTTGTCCTGTGGATGCTTTACTTATAGAGGTTGTGGAAGAACAACAACTATTAGCTAGGGAAAAAAACATTAGTTTAACTCTAGAATTGGTTGATCCTCCTGTAGGGGAAAGCACGCCGGAATTATTAGAAAATTGGTTTACACTGGCGGGAAATTGGGATCAGTTGGTGCGCTTGTTCACTAATTTGATTAGTAATGCTTTGCAATATACTCCTGCGGAGGGAGAGGTATATGTACAGTTGGCGCGTTTAGAGGGAAGCAATCGGGTTTCTAAAATTCGTTACAGTACATCTGTGCTGCAAGTTAAAGTTATTGATACAGGGATTGGTATTCCATCGGAAGCTTTACCGCGCTTATTTGATCGGTTTTATCGGGTAGATCCAGCACGTACCCATAAGACAGCGAAGACAAGTACAGAAAGTTCTACAGGTTCAGGTTTAGGATTGGCGATCGCATCTGCAATTGTAGAACATCATCAAGGTCAACTGTACGTTGAAAGCAACATCGGGCAGGGTACAACTTTCACGATAAATTTACCCATCACTCCAGAGTATTAAATTTACTTTCTATCTTTATTTCTTCTGATAGATGAATAACTATAATTTGATAGCTTATCGTATTCGGTATGTACTTGTAAAACTTTCCTGTTTCCCGTTTTAGAGTCTCATGCTATACAAGCTAAGTCCAAATGAAGACTTCTGGCAATCGGTGTAATTAGATTGGGTTTGTATAGCTAAGATTTTTATTTAGACTGTAATTTGAATGTTCAAAATAAGACTTACGCCAAATTTACATTGAACGCTACCACTGATATGCAAGAGGTTCAAAAGGACGGTGCAGTGTTGTTGAATTAAAATTCAACCTAAAGCGGAGACGGGGAGAAAAATCTGGTTGTAGATATTTACAGAATTTGTGCAGACTTTCTATACAGGTATTTCTATCACAAATTGTGTGCTTTTTCCTGGCTCAGAAAAACAGTTTAATTTTCCTCCATGCTGCTCAACTACAATTTGATAGCTGATAGCCAGTCCTAGACCAGTCCCATCACCAACGGGTTTCGTAGTGAAAAAAGGATCAAAAATGCGGGACAAAGTTGTTTGATTCATCCCGATTCCATTATCAGTAATTGAAATTTTAACTATATTATCGGGAGTAACCATCTCTGTTTTAATTTCAATAATTGGCTGAGAAATAGGATTGGAGTCAGAGGTAAATGCATCAATTGCGTTATTCAAAATATTCATAAATACCTGATTCAGTTGACTGGCATAGCAGTTAACTTTAGGAATCAGTCCATATTCTTTAATTATCTCAATTGCTGGGGATAAATGATCAGCTTGCAATCGATGTTGTAAAATTAGTAAAGTGCTGTCTATTCCGTTATGGAGGTCTACGGTTTTTTTACTTGATTCATCAAGACGCGAAAAGTTGCGTAAATTCAAGACAATATCACGAATACGATGGCTACCTTCTTCCATCGAATTAAACATTTTCGCAACATCTTGTTTGATAAATTCCAAGTCGGTTGCTTGAATTTTTGCTTGCAGACTACTAGATGGATGAGGATATTCTAATTGATATGCCGTAATCACTTCCAATAGGTTGTTAACATATTCTTTACTATGATTAATATTGCTATAAATAAAACCAATGGGATTATTTATTTCATGTGCAATACCTGCAACCAAATTTCCCAAGCTAGACATTTTTTCTGCCTGAATCAGTTGTGCTTGAGTTTTTTTTAACTGTTTCAGGGTTTCTTGTAAATAAATATTTTGTTCTTGAAGTGCTTTTTCCGCCAATTGACGCTCAATTTCTGCGGCTGAACGAGCTGCAAAGATTTTTAAGATAGACTTTTTTTCTGCGTAATTGCGTTCTAACGGTTTAGTATCTAAGCCTGCTATATGCCCTAGACGCTTACCATTACTATCTAAAATGGGAACCCCTAGATAGCTTTCTGCATTCAATCTGACTAAATCTAAGTCTTCAGGAAAGTTTTGTTGGATGTACTGACAGTAAATCTGAATACCCTCTTCATAAACAACACCACAAGGAGTTCCACTCAAATTGTATTCAAAATTGGCGCCAAATTCTTCTCCTGTCCAAAAAGCCAAAACTCTGGCTCGTGGCTCATCTTCATCAATAAACTCTGCAATGAGTGCGTACTGAATTTGCAGGACTTCAGCTAAGTAATAGACACAAGCTTGGAAGAAGGCCTCACCCACCTGGGTTGCAATTCCTTCGACAATCAGTTTCAGATTGATATTTTCTTCTGGGAGTGGTTGATTTGGTGAAGAAATGGCAAGTTCTGTGGAATCAGGAGTCTGCATAGTTTTAGATTGGATCTTGAATAGGTATTACCACAGAGACTGCACTTACAGATTACCGCTTCAGCATTTGAGTCAAGCGATCAACTAATTGTAATTCTTGTTTATTATCTTCTAAGGTTTGCGCCAAGATGATTGCCCGTTCATAGAAGTTGCGCGCAGTGGAATAATTACCTAGTTGCTCATACAAATGAGCATAAGATGCAAAGGATTTTAATTCCTCTCGGCGATTTTGTAAGTCTTGGGAAATTATCAGCCGTTTTTGTAGTAAATCAAAGGCGCGTTCATAACGTCCGACAGCACTATGTGCTGTTACTAAACCGTCAATTGCTCTTAATTGATTAGTGCGATCGCCGCTAGTTTGAGAAATTCCCATAGCTGCACCATAAGTCCCAATGGTATCTGGATAATTTCTAACTTGTAAATAGGCATCACCTAAATTATTCAGCGTATTAGCTTCACTGATGGGATCACGGATTTGACGACGGAAGTTTAAAGCAATTTCATATAGTTGAATGGCTTTATTGAAATTTCCCTGTCTGAATGCTGCTAAACCTAAGTTATTTAAAGATAGTCCTTGGCCTTCAATGTTTTTGACTTGACGGGAAATAGTTAAGGCTTCTTCACTGGTTTTTTCTGCGGCTACAGGTTCACCTTTTTGTAATAATAAGGTGCTGATATTGTTTAAGCCAAAAATTTGACCTTGAAAGTCTTTAGTATCACGTGCGATCGCCAACCGTCGGCGTAAGGCATTTTCCCCTTCCTTAACTCGATTTAAGCGAATATAAGACTGTCCCAGCAAATCATAAGCTAATCCTTGCGCCCTCAGATCACCTATGCCATGATAAATCCCCAATGCTTCCAAAGCTGATGTCACAGCCTTCTCAGGAAACCCTGAAGCATATTGTTCTTTACCAATCCGCAATAAAGTATCTGCTTTTTCTCTAGATTGTCCCCAAGTGGAACTATCCACCCGGTAGTGGAGTTGTTCGGTAATATCAGCCGCACGCGCCACTGTGGGAGACAATAAAGCAATAGACAGTAAAACGGAACACCCTAATAAATGCTGTTGTTTCATAAAAATTACCGTTGAAATTTCCGCCTTCAGCAGAAGATTCCTCAAAAAGAATTAATTTTTTCTGATCAATACCAGCAAATTACGCATTTATACATAGACTATGATTGCACAAAATCTTGATCCAAGTAGATAGCGCGGATGTCTGCTGGTAATTTCTCCTCTAGCATAGAATACCCTTCCTGGAGGAAATTAGCTACTTCGAGCGGGGATATTTTTTCTCCTTCCGCTTGCAAATAAGCTGCAATTCTCGTCTCACTCCAATGGAAAGTCTGAGCCATTAATACAATCAGGCGTAACATCGGTGGTAGTTGATCTAAAGCCTGTTCTACATAGCACCATAAAGGTGGCGAAGTCGCCGAGAGGGAATAATGAATGGCTTCCGTTGGCGGTAGTTGAATTTCATTGATACAGAAAGCGGTAATATTAATTAACCAATTTTGCAAAGTCAGAGCTTGGGGAGTGGATGAAGAATCAGCTAAATCTAGCCCACCCAGTTCGTAATATATATGTTTCCAAGTCAGGGCAAACAAATAATCTGCCTGCACAGGCGATCGCGCTGAATGCTGAATCAAAGTGTAAACTATAGGGCTATAACGGCAAAAAATCACAGTAAAATACCTGCCCGCATCTGGATAACTCTGAAATAAATTCAGCAGTTCCTGATCATTATGATGAAACAGCGACTTCACTAATGGGTGATTAGCTTCGGTAAAATGCGGAATTTGCATAGTTTGGGGCTGAATCGTCGTTAAAATACTATTCTTCATCTCAATCATGCCCTGATCTGTATAAAATTTACTCTTGGTTTATTCGTTCCTCAAACCCAGATTAGTTTAACCTTGTCGCCCAAGTCCACAACCTGAATACACTGACTACTTGTATCAGGCAGCAGAGAGCAGCCTTAAAACTTCTTAATTGCAACGGTTTCATGATCTGTTTTTTTCCTAATTTCCCTGGCGATCGCCATATAAGACAAAAACTGCCGCAAAACTCTGATCTCAGACATTTACAGCAAATTACAGAACCTGCTAGTTTCCCCGTGGACTGCTCGGACTAGTTCACTATTGATAAACTAAATAATAAGAACTTAAATTTAGTCGTATCGACAATAATAAAAGCTCCCCCTTAGATAATCTTTTGGTTTGTTCATGGTTATAGCAGTTAATGTAATGCCTTTCTTATTTGCCCCTTTGACTTTTGGCTCATTTTTGTCTTCTTTACCCTTAGATAGCCTATTCTCCACCCAGGGGATTATGGTAATTTTGCTGGCGGCGTATGCTGGCGCTATGTGGATGTTCCTGACCAGCGCCCCCAAAGTACACACAGTCATGGTGTCTGACTTGGAAATTGCGCGACAGTTATATGAAGGGTTGCTAGATTTGCCAGCCGCCGAAGTACCTTTACACTATTACTACAACTACGAACAAACTTTAGGTGCTACTGGCATTGATCCACTTTATATGTCCACCAGTCCCAGTTGGTCTAATAAAGTCATGAATAATGCTAATGATGGCCTCTGGTATCAGGTGAAGAAAAATACACAGTTGCACGTCATTTCAGGGGCGAGTTTAGGTAACAAAAATCAGCAACGTCATGTTTGCTTTGACCGCGACTGCTTGGATATGATTTTATTACGAGTGGAAATGCGTGGTTTGAAATTCAAGATTCGCAACCAAAAGCCCCTCAATTTTTTGGTGAAGGACTATGAAGGACGGGTAATTGAAATCGCCGAAGTCGCAAATTAATCATGACTTTTGAGCTTGGGTGTTGCAGGCTTGATCTGATCAATACCCAACATTGTTTCATATAGCAATGCTATTTGAGTATCTAACCGCCAAGTCGCCAAGAGCGTCAAGTGAAGAAGGATGTACATCTCACAGCAATATGAAGCCGATTTCTATGGTTGGACTCAAGAGCAAATTAATTTGCTTGAAAATCAACAATGGGATAAGTTAGATACTTTGAACTTGATTGAAGAAATTGCTACTTTGGGCAGAAGAGAACGGCAAGAATTGAGAAATGGGTTAGGGTTATTATTAGGGCATTTACTGAAATGGCAGTTTCAATCAGAAAAACGCAGCAATAGTTGGTTGGGTACAATTAGAGAACAACGTGTACAAATTAAGTTCCTGCTGCAAGATAGCCCTAGTTTAAAACCATATTTAAATGCGGTTTTTGCCGATGCGTATGAATTAGCTTTAGCTTTAGCAATTCGAGAGACTCAATTCGATGAACAGGTATTTCCCGAAATATGTCCTTACACTCCAGAAAAAATACTCAACCCTGATTTTTTAGCAGAACTGAATTAAAATTAATAGGCTCTCCTCTTCTGGTTATGAATATAAGGAAGAAGATTGAGTTACAAATAATAAAATATCTCAGGTTTTGTTATGGTTAATCACCGTAAACCCTGACAGATAAAAGCAGACCAGTAGTGAGGAGCAGAAAAAGGGAATTGCTGGGTAGAATTTTCGATTTCTTTAATTCGTCTATTCAATTTGGCGTACATATTATATTCATACACCCATTGCTGATGTTCCACAGAACCTGAAAGATATTTTTTTCTATTTCCCATCAGTTCTTTTTCCCTTGCTTCTATGGGCTGGGATATTTTTTTTAAGTCTACTTGTGTAAGTTCCCGTAGCTGAATTTGGGCTTGTCTTAGCGCTTCAGGACGACTTTGACCATGTTTTCTATGTTGGTAGTAGAAGATAGAAAATAGTGCTGTCGCTAGATCATTTACTTTCCAAAGACTACTGATAACACTTCTCGCACCAGCACACAAAAAGCCTGTGGAGAGAGTAAGAACATCATCAGTTAAGGAAGGTTTACCTAAATTAGTTTCGCAGCAAGATAGAAACACTTCTACAAGTTGAGGTAAACGCCAGCTTGGTGTCATCAATTGTCCCAAGGTGATGCAGCTACCATGCGCTAATGTTAACTGTGATTCTAAAGGATTATCGAGGCGAGATTGGGCATGGTGACAGGAATGAAGTACTTGGACTTGTTGTGCTAACTTTCGATAGTTGTTAGGGGTAGCTTGATTACTGCCGATTAATCTATTTTCTCGTGGAATATTATACATTTTGGTGATTTCTTCACCTTCAAATCTACAGCAGAGCAGGTCATCTTGTGTATCTTCCACAGTGCCATATTGTAGAGACATTTGATTAAATGTCCCTATGGTTTCACGTTGTTGACTTGAGGGGGCGACGAAGAAGTTAAAGAGGCTGCTGTATAAGCATCATAGCCATCA
>NZ_CAWUOL010000030.1:0-48485 GCF_963923915.1 Nodularia chucula CCY0103
CATATTTTGGGTTATTTTTATCACCTCTTTCTTAACATTCAACACTTCTGGGTTTTACCCTGTAATTTTATCCGTTGAGCTACTGTTTTACCTGGTGCTGTAACTGCGGCTTTAAGTAAGGAATTATTGGGTAAAGAGATATGCAATAAAATTTTATCTTGAGGGGAATTAATAGTAGCAGAACTGTTGTAGCTATCCTCAGCTAATGCAGCTGTAGCTAATTGAAAATCTCCGTCCTCTGGGAGTAAATAAACTGCACTATAGCCACTACCATAAGTTAAAACTGTCTGTTGAACTATTGGCAGTTTTTCATTGACAATATCTCCAGATACTAAAACCCCAATAACTTCCTGAGTTTCTGGATCTTTGACTGGTGTAATTGTATAGCGAATTAATAATTGCTGCGTTTTTAGTTGGGGAATTAGTGGGGGTGATTCTTGAGTTAATTCTTGCCAACTGATAATTTCACTAGATTTAATTTGTTGGGGATTATTTAATACTTGAGTAACTAAATTATTAGGGTTGAAAATCTCCCCAGTACGGTTTCTATTAGCATTAACAATAATTCGTGAATCCCTGCCTACTAAAGTGGCATATTCAATATTTCTAGCTTTAATTTCATTCTGAAGAATTTGCTGCACTTGTTCCTTTAACTCTGGGTTTAATCTTGGTTCTCGCGCAGCAGCAATAATGGCGATGTTATCGGATTGCCCCCGAAAACCAAATCCCATTTGATCTATTTTTATATTATAATTAATTTGAGTTACAGCTAACTCAGATTTAGCCTGATTAACTAGTACACTCCGTCCGCCAGTAATAATTAAGAACGCGCCAACACCCAAGAGTCCTACAATAGAAATTACTTCAGAAGAGAATAAACCAATTAATTGTTTATGGCGAATTGGTAAATTATAAAACCATTTTAATCCAGCCAAATTTTTACCATTATCCATAAATTTATGGTTTGCCCATCCCCTCTGAATTTGCTCTAGTTTCTGTCTGGTTTTTCCAGAATGTAAGGTTAATTTACGTCACGGATAAAACCATTTTTTAATGAATGATAGATAGAAAGCTACAAATAAAGTTATTTATTATTTGTGGAAGTATCATTCTGAAGGCGTTTTCTAATTACCATTAGTTGCTCTTGGCTATTAATTGGGCTACGGGGTTCTGGTAATTCAGTGTTAGGCCATTCAGGTAAATCATTGCAGGGACATGATAACGCAGGTATCCCAAGGCTACGCAATGGTACTGGCATCGACAACGACCACAAGGTAATAGTTCCCATGCTGGTGTTAGTAGTTCACTGATGCTTTCATGAGTACCCCCTAGATAACAGTCCCCTGGGGTGTGAGAGAGAATTTCTTGCCAACATTGTTCAAATTCCTCGCTGTAGCGATCGCCTTCCGGGACGGGTTGGGGCAGAAAGCTTGCTTTACCGTCGCCTATTACGACTTTCTTACCGAAAAATTGGGTTTGAGGTTCCCCGTCGTTCTACGACGGCTTTTAATTCATTATTGTACCAGTATGCTGCTATAGTAATTGTAGTGGAAAGGTAATCAACCACTTAAAAAACCTAGCCGTCGAAAGACAAAGCACTGTTAGCGCTAGCTTGGCGTTAGCCATACCTTGATAATTAAACGGCAGTTGCTCTAATTGGGGAAACCCCAAGACCGCACTGCCTCATCTATGCGGTTCTACTGCATTATTCTAGTTTCCTCCTAGCAGTAGGTAAAAGATTTATAGGGACTAGACGAATCAGCATTTTGAAACAAATTGTTTCAAACAAAACAGGACTTGCACTAATGCAAATAGGGTAGGGCATACCCGAATTAACGCTTGGGGAGAATCCCACCTCTGGTCTAGATGACGCAAGGACTCTAGGTTAAGTGGTTTCGTTGAACCAAGAATCCCCGTCGATTTATCGCGGGGAGTGTCAACTAACTGAAACCAGTAAGCAAGATACTGTTTAACTTCTTTTTTTGTTGCCATATCACAATTTTAAATTTTAGGCGCATGATTTTGGTGGTGAAATGTTTAATTTAAAATTAAAATTTCGGTGGTGCTAATGGTGTACCCAAATGACTGAGATTGAGAACATGACCGCCAGTAACTAAATACACAGGTTGACAGATAGCACCTAACTGACGAATTACAGCACCCAAGCGATCGCGGAATTGGCGACCTAGAGGATAGGCAGGAACTACACCCCAAGCTGTTTCTTCAGCGACAAATATCAGATCAGCAGCTACCAAATCCACTGTTTCTAACAATTCTATCAAAGTATTTTTCCAGGTATGGTCATCTTGTTCTAGAAGATTAGCTACCCAAGTTCCCAAAGAATCTACTAAGAGGCAGGTATTGGGTTTGGCATCGGCTATGGTAGCAGATAATTCTACAGGTACTGGTAGTGTTACCCAATGTGAAGGACGACGGATTTGATGTTCTTGAATGCGTTTTTGCCATTCGCTATCCTCTGGGTTTTCCGTGGCTGTGGCGACGTAAACCACATTTTTTTCTGACTGAATGGCCAGGGTTTCTGCCCATTCACTTTTCCCAGACTTGGCTGGCCCTGTGACTAAGATGACTTTCCCCAAAACTTTATCCTTTTCAAAGTTAAAATTAGCTTCATTATCTTCACAACCCAATGCTAAATTATGCCAAGCTATTGGGGATACCACGTTTCAGGATATGTTTATGAAAACAGGTTTAAAACGTATCGAGGCAACTTTACATGATTTGGGGAATCGTCACACTGCCCCTACAGACGGGGGTGATTCCTTAAAGTCTTCTTTTTCCTTTAGGATTAGCGTGGGAGCAACGGAATCTACAGCCAGTAAAGATACCACATCAGAAAAACAAAGGGAGAAAAACACCACAGAATCTGCAAGTGAGGATTCTGGGGAGGGGAATCTGTTTGCTGAACATCCATCTGTGTCAACGTTTCCCGCCCAAGAAATTGGGGGCAAAACACCCAGCCTACCAAAGTTCAAAAGTCCTAGCTTTAGTAACCATCGCCACGGTGCTAACCCGGCTTTAGCTATGAATATATTGCAGGAAATTCAGGAGCATATTGCAGGTTGGCAAAGGGAATTACAGGGAATTTTACAGCAAATTCAAGATATTTATTTAGAAGGACCAATTGTGAATGGCTGGTTAGAGTCGAAGCTGAAAGAACCAGAAAAGGGCGCAACTGCGACTCTCCGACATGGGGAAGTTGTGAATTTGATGGATTATGTAGAGGAAATTTGTACAACTAATGAGAAAGTCAATGAGGAGGTATCAGAAAATCCACCCCGTAGTGGCTACAGACTTTGTGGTTTAGATGCGGCGGGAAAGGTTTGGTCTCGTGACTGTCCATCAGATCAGTTACCGATGGTGAGTATGGCTATTGCTCGTCATCAGAAATTACGGCAATTGTTGGGGCGGAAACAATATTTAGAAACTCGTCTGAGTCAATTGGCAGAAACTCTGGTAATGTTGCATAGTAACATTCAACAAGCTTGATTGTAACCGAGAAAAGATTTTGTGCTGAAGTTGAAACATTATTACATTGACGATCTATATCTATGCCAGATAACCAAATCTCTGCCATCATCTGCACTCATAATCGAGATAGTTACTTAGGTGCGGCCATTGATAGTTTGTTGGTACAGGATTTTCCGGCTGAGTTTGAAGTTGTGGTTGTGGATAATGGATCTAGCGATCGCACTCGTGAAGTGGTAGAAGCTAGATTGGGCGATAGTCGGCTGAAATATGTCTTTGAACCTACCATTGGTTTATCTGTGGCTCGCAATACTGGCGCAAGAGTGGCTAGTGCAGAAATTCTGGCTTATTTAGATGATGATGCCGTAGCCAGCAGTTCTTGGCTACAAGTGTTGTATGCTGCCTATCAGGATAACTCTCAATTGGCGATCGCAGGCGGGAAAGTCACTCTTTTATGGCCACCCAACACTGAACCACCATCTTGGCTATCTCCTGGGTTAGCGGGCAATTTAGGCGCTTATGATTTGGGGAACAGTATGGTTTACATTCAACAACCAGGTTTAACCCCTAGAGGCTTGAATTATTCCCTCCGGCGAAGTTTTCTGGAGGAAATGGGTGGTTTTGATCCTCATCTTGGCCGAGTGGGCAAAAACCTATTATCCAATGAAGAACTGCAAATGACAGAATTTGCCCTCCAGCGTGGTTGGCAAGTTGCATACCTTCCCCAAGCTTTAGTGGCTCATAATGTGGCTCCCGAACGGCTGAAACGCTCCTGGTTTTTAAATCGCAGTTGGTGGCAAGGTATCAGTGAGTGCTATCGTGAACAACTAGCTAATCAAGGAGATATTTGGCAGTTACAACGGGGTGGCGAACGATTGATTTTAGGTTTATATAAGGCATTAAAATATTTTGCCGATCCCGCCGAACGGTTTGATAAGTTTGTCTATGCTTATGGGCAAATAGGTTATTTAAATGCTGCTATTCAAGGGTTACTATCAATTAATCAGAAATCATAGACTGATAGGGGGAGTGGGGAGTTGGGTGCAGGGTGGAGCATTGAAACTCATTAATTGCAAGGGTTTCATGATCTGTTTTTGTCCTCACTTCCTTGACGGTTGCTATATTCCCCGTAAACGCGCCAGGGGTTTCCCAAAGGGTAAAACGCCGATGATTATATTAATGACTATTGACTAATGACTAATGACCAATCTTTTGTAGATTTACGTAAATATGACCAATCTTGGTTTGATCGGGGTAGACCTGGTTGGTATATTTTATTATGGTGGTTTGTGCAGGCGATCGCTTTTCCCCTCACTCCTCATCCTTGCAATAGTTGGCGCTGTACTATATTGAGATTGTTTGGCGCAAAAATTGGCAAAAGGGTGTTAATTCGCCCCACAGCCCGTTTTACTTATCCTTGGAAAGTTACCATTGGTGATTACAGTTGGATTGGTGATGATGTCGTTTTCTACAGTTTAGATAAAATTTATCTGGGTGAACACTGCGTAATTTCCCAGAAAAGTTATCTTTGTACTGGTAGCCATGATCTTCATGATCCGGCTTTTGGGTTGAAAACAGGCAGCATTACCATTGGTAATGGGGTGTGGGTAGCCGCAGATTGTTTTGTGGGTGTAGGTGTGACAATTGGTGCTAATGCGGTAATTGGCGCTCGGAGTAGTGTTTTTACTGATATGCCGCCGGGTCAAGTGTGTTGGGGAAGTCCTTGTTCTGCTCAGTATTTAAGGTAATATAGCTGGGGACTGGTGACTGGTGACTAGGGACTGGGGACTGGGGACTGGGGACTGGGTTAAAACCATTTTTCTATCTCGGTTTTATTATCCGTTTATGTCCTAACTACCTTGGCGGTTGCTCTCTTAAGCAAAAAATAATAATGCAATACCGATGATGGCAATAATCACACCGGCGATCGCGCGCCAACTGACTTTTTCCCCAATGCAGACAGCTATGGGAATCACAAACAGGGGACTAGTTTGTAGTAAGGTGGAAGCAATTCCGGCCGCTGTGAATTTAATTGCTGTTTGTTGTAACCAAATACCCAAATAAGTACCACAAAATGCGGCGAAACAAGTCGCAAAAATCACCCGCGAAGTTACCCTACCAGAAGATGATAATGTTTCGGGTTGACGGTTGGGTAAGCACAGCCAAGCTAAAAGTATCAATTCTGCTGCACCCAGGCGTAATAAAGCCGCCCATAAAGATGATACACTGCCAGTGCTAAAGGCTACGCGAGAAATAACTGTACTGATGGCATTGGCGATCGCAGCTAATAAGCCTAAACTGATTCCTTTCCACAGGTTTGCAACATCCAGACTGCTACCGGGAACTCGTTCTGTGACTACCCAAGCCACTCCTAATGTGGTGATCATAATTCCACACCAATCGGTGAGATTTAAAGTTTCCTGAAGCCAAATCATGGCGAGAATGGCTGTCATGGGCGGAGATAAAGTCCCAATCAGTAATACCCGACGTGCGCCTAAATAATTCAGCGCTCCCAGAAAAGCTGTATCACCCCAGCTAATACCAATCACCCCACTCAAGCACAGCAGCAAAATGGATTGGGGGGCGGATGTGGATAAAGATTCGCCAGTGAGCAAGATGGTAAAAATTAGCAGTGCGATCGCTACTATTCCCTTAATCACATTCAGCCGTAGCGGTGGAATCTGCTGTCCTACAATCCCATACAGCACAGAGGCGATCGCCCACAAACCAGCAGCAGCTAAAGCAGCTAGTTCACCTCTGCCATTTATTAAAGAATTATTAAAAATATAATTTACCCTTTAAATCTTGCTCAAAACTCTTTAATAATACAATAAATACCTGTCAATGTTCTAGCACTCTAATAGAGAGAGTGCTAATTTCACTAAACACAAATAACTCTATGTTATAGCCACATCAATTACTTTTTGAGCTAGTCTCAAATGCTTTTTCGCAACAGTTCATCAGCAGAATCTTAATTCTGAATATCACTAACTAATCCTTGGGAGGAATGGCATGAAATATACTTTTGACATTGTAGGCGTATCTCCTACTTGGCAATTTTTTCATCATCAACAACAAACCATCAACCAACCAAGTAGAGGGGGTGTAGAATATCTCAGCAGCCATAAATGTACATTAGATGCCTTATTAGCATCTGTAGAACCCCTACCAGTAAAATGGGGTTGGAATACGGAACAAGTCAGAGATACTGTAGTCAAGTTCTGGTTAAACAACGCCGAAAGTATTCGTTATTGGAAAGTCCGTTTGATTGATGCTGGTAATGAGAATATACTCGTGGCTCGGCTGGCAGATATGACTTCTTTACAAGCTGAATTTGAGTCTTTATTCAGTAAATAAGTCAGCCGTTAACGCCCCAATTCCCGAATATTTCTCATGACTTGCTGATATAAGTCGTTGCTATTTTGTTCTTGAAAAATAGTGGCGGCTCTTTGCAAGTCTTCTAACGCTCCCTCTCTGTCTCCCTGAGCAGCACGGGCGTTTCCTCGGTTATTGTAGGCGGGGCCAAAACTAGAATTGAGGTTAATGGCTTGATTGTAATCGGCGATCGCACCCTCTCGATCTCCTTGAGCAGCGCGAGCATTTCCCCGGTTATTGTAAGCAATCACATATCGAGAATCGAGGCTAATGGCTTGGTTGAAATCATCTAAAGCTCCGTTATTGTCTCCTTGAGCCAGGCGAGCATTTCCCCGATTATTGTAGGCTTCTGCATAGCGAGGAGCGAGGCGAATAGCTTCGTTATAGTCGGCGATCGCCTGTTGATGATTATCCTGGGAAGCCAGTGCATTGGCGCGACTATTGTAGGCTTCTGCATCATCAGGAGCAAGATTTATGGCTTGGCTATAGTCTGCGATCGCCCTTTGCTTGTCCCCCGCATCAAAATAAGCTAGTCCCCGACTCTTGTAAGCCTCAGCATAGTTCGGATCGCTATCAATCACTTGGCTATAGGTAGCGATCGCCCCTTGTAAATCACCTTGAAAGTGTTGATTCTTCGCCTGAACATAAAGATTACCTGCTGCTGATGTTTGAGCTGTTCCACTACTAGGAGGACTAATATCAATTTGTGTGATCAACACATCTTTATTCTCACTACAAGAAATAGTAGTAATACTCAATGCTGTCACCACAACTAGGCTCAAGATTTTTCTTACCTTCAGTTGCTCTTGCTGAAATAACCGCAATTTCATAAGTTACCCTAACTGTCATTACACCTGGATTACAATGCACACTAAATTTAGTTATGGATACTCAGTTGTTAGTCAATCTAAAACCAAATACACCATAGAAAATATCTCAAAGCTTTTCCCCATACAAACAAGGTTAGCTGTATCTCTACAAAACTTATTACCTGCTAAATCAGGAATGAAGGATCACAATATTTAACTTAGATAAATTATTTCTTTATTATGAGAACTCTATTCTAAATAAAGACAAAATTTTTTTATGTTTTTTCCTATACTTTATGCAGAATCAGGTGGTAAAAGTATAGTTTTTCTTCATCATTCCTTGCGGGGATGGGGTTCTTCTACCTCATCTACCTCAATACAGTTCATTTAAGGCTAAAACTTTTGGTTAAAGTCAATTTTTTGAACGTTCGCGTAGCGTGCGCGCAGCGCATACCGCAAAGAACGCAAAGGACACAAAGAGAAGAAAGAAAGAGAGAGAGGTTTAACTAAACTGTATTGTCTTCTACCTCAATAAACAGAGAAATGCTATAACTTAATTAATATTAGTTTTTCTGTTCAATCTGCACTTACAGCAGATCATAAATTTGTTTATTTTTGACTATCTTCATCTTCTGGATTTTTATTAGACAGTCGCCAAGCAGTAGTAGTATTAATATCTACAGGCAATTCCTGCCAAATTTCACCTAAATCTTTTTGTATTTTCTGAGTCAGTGTAATGGGAAAATCTAAATTCACATTTTGGTTTTCCACCAATTTAGCTAATTCCGTAAATGGCACTTTTACAGTTTGGCGCTCATAACTACTTAACTTACAGACAGAAGTTTCCGTCACATTTTGAGCCTGCATCGCTTTTTTTAAGCGTTCTTGCAGATGTTCAAATTCCGAATTTAACAATTGCCAACTTTGCCATAACTCTGTATATCTAGCATCAAGTGCTGTTAAATCTTCTGTTTCTGGATTGGGATTACTAGCCACTCATAACTCTAATAACTGCAAATGTACTTGAGCCAGATAAATGCAGTCTAAATAAGCATATTCAATTTGTCCTTCAGTTAAAGGTCGCCTGCCCCAATCACTGGTTTGTTCCTGTTTATCAATATAATTAAATCTACAGAGTGCGGTAGCTAAAGTTTTTAGTTGGTAATTAGGTAATGGTAAAATGTAATAAGGTATTTTTTTAGCTATTTCCCAAGTACAAGTAATATTTTGAGCTTGCTGATTACCAAGGAACTTTAAATCAAACTTGGCATTATGAAAAACTTTCTGAATATCAGGATTGACCATAATTTGCTGAATAAATTCAGCTATTAGATCAGGTTGATCTAACACGTCTAAAAGATAAACGCGGTCGCCACTCATATCTTTAGGATCATCCAACACCTGAATCAGTGACAATCTCGGATGACGACTTTGATAATCAGCCACCTCTGTATCAATCCATAAGGTTTTTGCATGGATATATTTAGCGACAATGGCCTGAATATCACTAGCAGAATTTAAATATGGCATGAGCAAATCTTGGTAAAAAAAGCTGAAAGCCGACTGCTAATCTTGCTGTCGGCCTAAAAAATGGTAACTTATTTGAGCATAGCGCCGGGAGGAGGAGTAGAAACCACCTTTTTAGCTAAACCCAGAGTTTGTAAGAGCTTAATGCTCCACCAAGTAATATCAACTTCCCACCAAGATAATCCAGATTTGGCCATGTGGGGATAGGTGTGATGGTTATTATGCCAACCTTCTCCATAAGTCACCAGGGATACCCACCACAAATTACGTGCGCCATCATCTGCATCAAAGGTGCGATAACCCCAAAGATGTGATGCTGAGTTAACAAACCAAGTGGAATGCCACAATAAAACTGAGCGCAAGAATACACCGTAGATCACGAAAGGCCAACCCCCGATGACATACAGCAGTACACCGAAGGGAATCTGCATGAGTAAGAAGTAGCGATCTAGCCAGCGATAGAAAGGTTGGCGTGCTAAATCAGGGGCATATTTTTGATAAACTTCATAATCAAAAAACTCAGCCCGTGGGTAAAAAATCCATAGCATATGGCTCCACCAGAATCCTCTTTGGGCGGAGTATGGATCGAGGTTAACATCTTCTGTGTGGGCGTGATGCTGGCGGTGTCCACCAACCCAGAAAATTGGCCCTCCTTGTAAAGCCAAAGCTCCAATAGTGGCGATCGCATATTCTAACCACTTAGGTACTTGAAAACTTTTATGGCTCAACAACCGATGATATCCTAGACAAATGCCAATACTCCCGAAAAGCCAATGCAGAAACACCATTAAACCTAGTGCTGACCAAGAGAAAAACCAAGGAGCGAGGAGAGCTAAGGCATGAAATGCAGCAAAAAAGACCACGTTCACCCATCTAAGACGAGGTGAATTTCCTACATTATTAGTAGTGAACGCCAGAGACTTCGCAGTCATAAAACTTCCTGTGAATGGATGATCAAGCGATTTACTATTTCTTGGTGCAACCCCAGCAGGATCTTCCCTACTCTGCACAGCAGTTAGTTACAGTAAAGAAAAGCAAGTATCACTTACATTTTTAATGCTAACAGACCTGTAACTTTACTGCAAGTGTCACTTGCATTATTCCCTATGACATATAAACCAATTTCAGCACGTCAACGTCTGATTCAATCTGCACTGGAATTATTTACGGCTCAGGGAGTCAGCGCCACCACAACCCGTCAAATCGCTGAAAAAGCCGAAGTCAACGAAGTGACATTATTCCGAAATTTTGGGAATAAGCATGGACTATTACTGTCTGTGTTGGAAGAATCCGCAGCTTTTAAGAATTTGGGCGAGTCCCTTGTCCAGAGAGCTAATCCTCCTGGTGATATCTACCAAGCACTCAAAGATTATGCAAGTGATAGCTTACAAGCGTTGGAACGGATACCAGAGTTAGTGCGATCAGTTGTGGGTGAAGCGAACCAGTACCCAATGGAAAATCGTCGGGCTTTGGGACGTGGTTTAACTGAAGCTAACCGCTATGTAGCCGAGTATTTAGCCACTGTGATTCAGCAAGGAGATTTACATACCTATCTCCCCGCCGAAAAATTAGCTAGTTTACTGAATGGGATGATTTTGGGGTATGCGGTAATTGAATTTACCAGTGAATTTAACGAATTGTGGGAAGATCGGAATGATTTTCTGGAGAATTTAGTGGAGTTATTTTTACACGGTGCGATGTCATCTTCAGGAAGATTATTCACAGTGCGGGAAAATGTACCGGAGGTAGCTGATTTACCTGTGGGTTTAGTTCATCAAATTTTACAACAAGCCAAAAAACTAGGAACACAAGATTATGCTTTGGCTTATGTGTTGTTTGGTGCTGGCTTATCTCCCGCAGAAATTATTAGCTTGCAGCAAAACCACCAAATCTGTGATCCGTCGGGATATTTCCTGCAAATTACTACCACAGAATTGCCCCGTCAAGTCCCAGTTAATCAGTGGATTTTAGGTAAACGCTATGGTTCCTACAGTAATAACCCCTTAATTAAATGGTTAAAAAGTCGTAAAGATCATCAACCTGCAATGTTTGTGAATCCAGCAGGTGAGGGGATAACGGAATCAGATTTATTGCAACATTGGGAAACCTGGACTCAGGGATTGTCAACGCCTCAAGGACAACCGCCAGCGATCGCCCAGGCTCAACATACTTGGTGTGTAGAAATGTTAATGCGGGGAGTGAGTTGGGAAAACCTGACTATTCTCACAGGATGCGATCGCGCCCAACTACAATCCTACGCCAAACGAGCCAAAGAAAAAGCCGCCCTAGAGCAAGCAACTCGTTTAGATCATAAGCCTACATAATCATCTTTGGGGGTGCGGTGCTAGACAGAATATCAGGACTAACTTAAACTTTGATAAGCAGCCAAAATAATTTTCTCCGTTTCATCCCAACTAATACATTTATCCGTGACAGAAACACCATACTTTAATTCTGATTTTTTCCCATTCATTGGTTGATTACCTTCATATAAATGGGATTCCAACATCACCCCCACTATAGAAGTATTACCATCAGCTATTTGTTGAATCACATTTTCCAACACCCTTGGTTGTAACTTATAATCTTTATTAGTATTTCCGTGGCTACAATCAATCACAATTCTCGGTGATAAATTAGCCTCCTTTAATTTCTCCTCTACCAACTTCACATTTTCAGCTTCAAAATTAGGCTCACTACCACCGCGTAAAATTACATGACCATAGGGATTACCTCTAGTTTCAAATACACTTACCTGTCCCTTATGATTAATTCCCAGGAAATTATGCGAACTTTTAGCTGATTGTAAAGCATTTAAAGCCACTTGAATATTGCCATCAGTCCCATTTTTAAACCCTACAGGCATAGAAAGTCCACTCGCCATTTCCCGATGGGTTTGGGATTCTGTAGTCCGTGCGCCAATGGCAGACCACGTAATCAATTCACTAATATATTGAGGGATAATTGGATCTAATGCTTCTGTCCCAGCAGGTAAACCCAACTCCACTATTTTTAATAGCAAGCTACGTGCAGTTAATACACCTTTTTCTACATGGAAAGAATCATCCATATCTGGATCATTAATCAATCCTTTCCATCCTACAGTTGTTCTGGGTTTTTCAAAATATACCCTCATAATTAGTAGCAGTTTATCCTGCACTTTCTCAGACAACAGCTTTAATTTTTGGGCATATTCTAGCGCTGCTTCCGTATCATGAATTGAACAGGGTCCCACTACAATAAATTTTCTCCTATCCTGAAAATCCAGAATATTTTTGATTTGCTGTCTATGTTCCAAGACAGTGTGTTCAGCCAATTTAGTTAAAGGTAATTTCGTTTTTACTTCATTGGGTGTTAATAATACGTGCGAACTCTTGATGTTAGTATTAAATAATTTATTGTGCATGGAACCAAAGTTGTAAATTTTGCTATTTTACTTAGGTGTTAATTTAATATCTTATTTTAAATCAAAAAGACAACAGTAAATTATTTTTGTCTGATAATTTTGACATTAAACAACCGTCACCATAAAACTCCAAATAGTAGGTAAGCCATTGTGCAGCGATTTCCAATTATATAAGGTTAAGGTAAATCTATAAGGTTAAGGTAAATCTTAGCCCCCTCATCGCTTGCGGGGAGGGTGTTGGGGGTGGGGTTCTTGTACCTCATAATACCGGGAAGTGCTGTAATAGGGTTCCAACTCCGTAAAAGGTTGTTTGAAAAGTCTAAAATTGTTTTCTTTTCATCACTTAAAAAGGGGATAATCTATCCGTGTTCTGTATAATAAAATTTTTGACCCGCAAGACTACACTCAAGAATGTTGGGTATCAGTTGCTGCTGTAAATCGTTTATACTTAAATTTATCAGTATGCTAATTTTAACATAATCTCAACAGCCGAACTCATCACTGGAAATTACCAATGTGCGGCTTACAGAAATTAAAAAAATCAGCGTCTATGGCATTTTTACCAATGAAAATCTCTCTGAACATTAATTTTACTTGGTTGCTAGTGCGCCGCTATTGGGAATTGCTCCAAGTCCTGGTATCACGGAATTTAAAAGTCCGTTATCGCGGGTCATTTTTGGGAGTTTATTGGTCGCTATTGAATCCATTACTGATGACAGGATTATACTCGGCTATTTTTGGCACAGCATTTGCATCCTATTACGACAATTCCATACTCAACTACATATTAGCAGCCTTTACCGGCTTGGTTGTGATCAATTTTTTCTCAGCCTCCACTTCACAGGCATTGAATAGCATAGTGAATAACGGCTCACTCTTGAATAAAATTTCTCTCCCATCCAGCGTATTTCCTGTATCTGTAATCACGTCCAACGTCTTCCAGTTTTCAGTAGGAGTCCTACCTGTATTAGCAGTAATTACCTTCATTTATTCCCATAGCTTAGTTAATGTCTTGGCATTACTATTGCCGTTTTTCGCCTTAGTTTTAGTGTCCACTGGAGTGAGCTTTTTTGTTAGTGGTTTATATGTATTTTTTAGAGACTTACCCTACTTTTATGAGTTGGTTGTATTTGTCATTTGGCTGAGTAGTCCTATATTTTATCCCGCCGCCATTGTTCCATCCCACGTCCAGCAGTTTTTGATCTTAAATCCATTATCACCAATTATTGAAAGTTTGCGTCAGATTACATTATCAGGAACATCAGTGGATTTCGGTTTAATTTGGGGTGCTTTACTCAGTGGTATGATTATTTTATCTCTGGGTTGGTGTTGTTTTCATCTTTGGAAACATCAATTTATGGATCTACTTTAAGCTAATAAATTCTCGTGCCTACATTCTATCTTTACTCACCAGCTAATATATATGACTATTTTTGCTAACCCATTAGTTTGGATGCCTTTATCTGAAGAAATCAGTGCTTTTCGTAAATACTGCTATGGTATTGTTCTCAATGCAGGTTCGGGACAAAGAAGTATTAAATTAGGTGAAAAAGATTTAAATATTGATATTACCGAGTGGAATCAGCCGGATATATTAGCCGATTTACATCATATTCCTTTACTAGATGAATCAGTAGATACAATAGTTTCTATTGCAGTCTTAGAACATACTCGTTATCCTTGGCAAATTGCTGAAGAATTTTATCGAGTCCTCAGACCAATGGGATATGGAATTATTGCAGTTCCCTTTCTCCAGCCGCAACATGACTTTCCTGGAGACTACATTCGGTTTACTGAAAATGGCTTAATAGAAATTGTTAAATATGCCGGATTTGAAGTCATTGAAACTAGTTATGTCCATCATTTTGGTCAAACTTTAGCTTGGTTACTATGGGAATATTTACAGTTTCATCCACCCCATAAAATTACTTGGTTCTTTTGGAAAAATTTGATTCGCCAGCTTTCGTTAGGAAAATTACTCAAAGGAGATAGTCCCAATACACACAATACTCATTATATTGTTGTGCGGAAACCGGGAGATATTAATATTAAACCTCACTATATGCAAGCTTTGACACAGAAAAATGATCAAAATTGGTTTTTTCCACTTCTAGCTTGTCCCATGACTAAACAACCATTGCATCTACAAGACAATTCTTTGGTGTCTGAAAATGGTCAATTTATCTATGGCTTTCAACAAGGTATTCCCTATTTAGAAGCTGGACATAATAATCTTGATTCTCATGAAATCAATGGTCATAAATCAGCTTCTGATTCAACAGCATCTGAGTCTGTTCTCATATCCCAATTAAGCGCCGAATTATCTGATTTGAGATTGCACATCAAAAATATTGAGTCTGAGCTTGAGCTATCCAAAAATACAATTAATCATTTTCAATCTAGCAAGTTTTGGCAATTAAAACAAATTTGGAGCAAATTAACAAAAGTTTAGGTTTAACTAAAAATAATTACAGATTTTCAACTCTGCTGTTCTGCATCTCTGCATAGTAAAAATTAATATTTATCACACCCAGGGTTGATTTGTCGAGACTGATAAAAAGCGCTATATTAAGTGTATCAAATTAACAAGTAACTAAAAATATGTCAGATAATACACTAAATACCGCTAATAATGCCACCACTCTCACACCTGTGGAGGATTTCAATCAAGTCCCTGGTGTAGAACCAGTGGATTATTATGAATTTTTCCTTTCAGAAACTAGTACAATTAGTTTACTCCTCAATGCATTTACTGAAAGGACTGTTCAAAGTAGTATTATTTTCGACAGAAATAATAATAGATTACTAGATCCCGAAGAACGGCTTTACACTCAAACGGCTGTTCTCAATACAAATGGCACAATTAATACTACATTGGGGGCTGGTAATTACTTAATTGAAGTTAAACCCTTTAGTCTGGATAGCACTACCAGTTATAGGTTTTCTTTAGAGCTAGGAATTACACCTACTCCGGCTTCCATTCCTTTCGACCCTGGAAATACCCTGAATACCGCTTACAATATTGGCAATCTGACTGGTAATAGGAGTTACCAGCAATTTGTAGGTGTTGTAGATCCCGTCGATTATTATCAATTTTCCCTTGCAGATACCAGTCAAATTAATCTGCAATTAAGTGGAATAACTGAAAGTGGCCTAAGAACTAGTATTATTTCTGACCAAAATAATAATGGCTTAATTGATAACGGAGAAAGACTTTTCACAGATACTGCTACCGTGAATACTAACGGTACAATTAATACTACCTTGCCAGCAGGGAATTACTTTATCGAAGTTCAAGGGGATAGTGCTAATATCAATACTAACTATTCCTTAAGTTTATCCAACTCCACAATTCCTCGCCCCCAAGCACCAAAAGACTTCAATCAAGATAATCAAACAGATATCCTTTTAACTAACCCCAGTGAAGGATTAAATAAAGCATGGTTAATGGATGGGACTAACTATGTAGGAGAGATGAATCTCCCTGGTTTAGCTGGTTATCGACCAATGGCTACGGCTGATTTTAACAAAGATGGTAACACAGATCTATTGGTGAATAATCCCAGCAATGGCTGGAACTTAGTTTGGTTTCTGGATGGGATGAATTATCTTGGCGGTGTCGGTTTACCCACAGCACAAGGTTGGGAAATTAAAGGAGCCGCAGACTTCAACGGTGATGGTAATGTTGATATTCTACTGAATAATACTGCCAATAATTGGAACACAGTTTGGTTTTTAGGCGGTGAGAATGGTGCTACTTACACAGGTTATGGTAATTTACCTGTAGCTGATGGCTGGAATATTACTGGTGTTGCAGACTTTAATGGGGATGGTAAAGTGGATATTCTCTTGAATAATCCCACGGAAGGATGGAATACAGTCTGGTTTTTAGATGGCACAGATTACATTGGTTATGAAAATTTACCCAGTTCACCGGGTTGGCAATCTTTAGGAACGGGAGATTTTAATGGCAATGGTCAACCTGACATTATTATGAATAATATCACTGAAGGGTGGAATTCTATTTGGTTGATGGATGGAACTAACTATACAGGTTTTGCTAATTTGCCTAATGCGCCGGCTGGTTGGGAAATTGCAGGTATGGCTTAAGTTTCTAGCTGAGATTTTAATTTCTCTAACTCTAGATGCATTTGCCATTTGACTGCGGCGATCGCACTCTGGTAAATTTTAGGATGCACCATTGCTAAGTTATGCTCACCTTGATCAAATTCCCTGGCTAATAAGGGATATTTATCTAGGCAACTTTCCTTAACAAAAATTAAGAGATTTTGAGCATACCAAGGTTCCACTTTTTCATTACTCCAGATTTTTCGGCGTAAGCAATCAATGGCCACATAACCATACTGGGTAAAAATCTCACCCCAATATTCTGGCCATTGTTCATTCAGATGATTCAAACCACCTTGATGGGGAATTGCTGCGGAAAATAGTACGACATTCCCCAACTTGGTTAATGAATGAATAAAGATTTCCGCTGACTCGCAAGGAAGATGTTCCGCAACTTCTAAAGAGACAACTAAATCAAACTTTCTCTCAATTTCTAGGGGTTGCTTTAAATCAAAACAGATAAATTTGCTGGGTGCAATTTCCAGCATATTAACATCTACATAATCTCCATCTATTCCCAAATAGTCTTCTATCCCAAAATCTTGAAATACTGAAAGCCAAGTTCCTACACCACAACCAATATCTACTAGGCTTTTGGGTTGGGTTAGTTCTATAACTAAGGGAACAACTGCTTCAGCAGAAAGTCGTGAACCTGCGCGCTGAGATTGGTAAAAGTTTTGTGTATATGGTTGCTCATTCACGGAAGTTTATTGTATCCTTTATATCACTAATATTCTGGAAAAATCCCCATAAATTTACTAATGAAAATAGCTTATATTTCTCGTGAGTTTGGCCCCATTACAGGAGGGGGAATTGGTACTTATATTGCTAATATTACTAAATATATGGCAAAAAGAGGGCATAATGTTTATTTAATTACTGACTGTTTTTCTGAGTCTAATTTACATTATTTACCCCCAAATGTCACACTGATTCGGACTGAGCCAGAAATCAGCGATCGCCATTTTTTCACCTATAATCAAAATTATTCAGATCGAGTTTATCAAACTCTCAGGTTACTCAGTCCTTTTGATATTATTGAATTTGCTGAATACAACGCCGAAGGCTTCACCACCATTAGAGCCAAAAAACTGTTAAATGAATTTGCTAATACCCAACTAGTAGTCAAATTACATACACCCCGCTCTCTGTTAGTCACAATAGATGAAGAAAAGCATACAAATACTCAAACCCCCATCGATATATATTTAGAAGATTACTGTGTTAAAAATGCCGATATTGTTACTTCACCTTCCGCCTCACTGGCTGAATATTTTAGCCAAAGACTGAATTTAAATTCTATTGTTAGAAGTCCTTACCCCTTATTATTAACACATCTGAGTTCTCCCCGCAAATTTGTTAAATCTGAAATTCAAAAAATTACCTTTCTGGGGAGTATTCAAGTCAGAAAAGGTGTAGATAAATTTATTGAAGCCGCTAAAATAATTCTGGCGAAGGAGCCTAACTTTGTATTTGAAATGTATGGCAGAGATACCTATTCTGCACCTTTTCAAGGTTCTTATACAGCATATCTTAGAAAACGTATTCCCTATGATTTAAAAGATAAAATAGTCTTTAAAGGAACCGCACCCTATGAAGAAATTCCAGAAATTTTATTAAACACTTGTTTTTGTGTATTTCCTTCACGGTGGGAAAACTGGGCTAATGTTTGTTTAGAAGCGATGTCTTTGGGGTGTGTGGTGATTGGTAGTCAAGCAGGTGGGATGTCAGAAATGATTGAACACGGAAAATCCGGCTTTTTAATTAATCCCTCCCATGCTGAAGAAATTGCCCATACCATCTTAGATAATTACAGAAATATTGCTTATTTAGAGGAGATTTCCGAAAATGCAAAATCAAGCATTAAGCAATGGTGCGATCCTGAGTTAGCCTCTCAGCAAGTGGAAGCAACTTATCAAGTAAATAGTTCACCTAAACAATGGCTAGTTAATTCAGAAGCTAAAATTTCCGTAATTATTCCTCTATATAACCAAGGAAAGTATATTCAAGAAGCCATTAACTCTATTCAAGTATCTAGTTATAAAAATGTAGAGATTATAGTTGTTAATGATGGTTCTACTGATGCTGAAACCAATGAAGTTTTTCACAATTTATCTGGTGTGATTAAAGTCTTTAAACCCAACGGGGGCTTAAGTTCGGCGCGGAATGCGGGGCTAAAAGTCTGTTCTGGTGAATTTATTATGCTTCTAGACTCAGATGACAAAATTCATCCCGAATATATGGAAAAAGCGCTGATGGCTTTGATAAATAATCAGGAACTTAGTTATGTAGGTTGTTATACGCGCAACTTTGAAGCTTATGAATATACTCAAGCACCTGTGGGCTTTATTCCCGAATTAATGCTTTTTCATAATACTAATGTGGTAAATAGTACAAATCTATATCGCCGAGAAGCCATTGAAAAAGTCGGAGAATTTGATGAAGAGTTAATTTCTTATGAAGATTGGGATTATTTTATTAGCTTATATGAAAATGGCTGTATTGGGGATATTTTACCAATAGAATTATTTCTTTATCGTCGCCACTACGATTCAATGGTATGGACAATAGCACAGCCTCACCGGACGCAATTAATTCAGTATATGTTGGGAAAACACCAAAAAACTGTGCGTTTATATTCTCATGTTATGGTGCAGTATCTCACGCAATTATGGAAAGATCAGGAAATAGCAAATGAGTGGGGAAATTCAGGAAATCATAGTTATGAAATCTATGAATTGAAAAAACGAATTGCGGCGATGGAATCATCTAAATTTTGGCAATTCCGAAAACTTTGGTTTAAAGTTAAATACAAATTGGGTTTATCGAAAGAACTGGATTAGGAATTTATTTTGGCATTGCTGAATTTGAATATGAAATTTAAAAATCAACTCATCTCAACTCTTACTCTCTGCGACTCTGCGCCTCTGCGTGCTACAAATTCTTATTTCTACTCAGCAACGCCTTTATTTTAGGACTTACGCAGAAATTACCAAAAGGCTTAATTTAATGTTCGCGTAGCGTGCGCGAAGCGCATACCGCCAAGTCGCCCGCGCGCAGCGATGCCCGTAAGGGCTGTAGTACGCCAAGAATTGGTGGAGTGTGCGTAAGTCCTATATTTCTAGCCATCTGGTGCTGAATTTTCTAGAGTTAAAGCAGTAACTGCTAAAAACAAGATATTGGAAAAATATGGAAGTAATTCGCCTTGATGAAGTGTTTTTATGGCGACGAACACAAGAAGAATTTTCTTATGATATGAAGAAAACTTTTTTATCTTTATTAGAAGGTAAATATCGCCACCCAGCCAAAAGATTAGTCTTAGATCAGATTAATTTGGTGATTGCACAAGGGGAAAAAATTGGCATTATTGGCGCAAATGGTTCTGGTAAATCAACTATTTTAAAGACAATTTCTGGGATTTTGCAACCTACCAGTGGCACAGTCAGAGTCCGGGGTAAAATTGCTCCTTTGATTGAACTAGGTGCAGGTTTTGATCCAGAGATTTCTGTGATCGATAATATTGTACTTTATGGTGTGCTATTGGGTTTTTCACGGGCTGAAATTAAAAAAAGGGCGCAGTCTATTTTGGAGTTCGCAGAATTGAAGGAATATGAATTTGTACCTGTGAAGGGTTTATCTTCGGGGATGGTAGCACGGTTAGGTTTTGCTATTGCTACGGATGTCCAGCCAGATATATTAATATTAGATGAAATCCTTTCTGTTGGTGATGAAAGTTTTAAAAATAAGTGTAAGCAGAGAATTGAAAATTTTTGGCATGAAAAAACTACGGTTTTGGTAGTATCCCATGATTTGGATTTTGTGCAACAGTCTTGCGAGCGTGTAATGTGGATAGATAAAGGTAAAATCATGTTTATTGGTGAAACTGAAAAGGCGATTAATTATTATTTACAAAAGATTTTAAATTAGGGAAACTAGTGATAATTATGGACAATAAATTATGTAGTCAAGAGTGCGATCGCCTCGCGCAGCAATGTGAATCCCTGGTTGCAGAGATAGAGCAATTAAACTTATCTCACAACTGTTTATTAGCAGAACTGGCAGATATTAAAAACTCTCGCACATGGTTAATTATCACCAAGTTTAAACAAAACCCCATTTTCCGAATCATCGGTAGATTATTATTAGACTGCTTTCACTATATTAATGTAGCCTTACTCTTGGGCAAAAAGTCCTTTCTCTCCCACAAATCAATAGAGCAAACTGCCATAAATACAGAAAACCATACTTATCAATTTCCCCAACTAATTAGTTTACATAAATATCAAGTAAATACACCAATTTCTCTAGTAATTATCTGTTATAATAAATCTCAGGAATTACCCTTTGTAATTGGTGCGATCGCCAAAAATACACTGCAACCAGATTTAATTATTTTGTGTGATGATGGTTCAACAGATAATTCCCTAGCAGTATTTATTGAACATTGCAACTTACATCAACTTAATTATCAAATTGTTCAAGAACCAACAATTAAAAACGCATTTCGACTCAATACCCTGCGTAACAAAGGTGTTTCCGCTTGTCTTGATGGTTTAGTCATCATACTAGATGCAGATCATGTTCCATCACGCACACATATTGAAGCCCATGTAAATCTTCACTTATCAAATCCTCATCCTGTCTTATCCACAGGGCCACGACTGGAATATGCAAACTCAGATTGTAGTGGTGCTGTGAATTTTCTTTGGGGACATGAACCAGTCAGTATGATGCAACCTGCGGCTGATAAACCCATAGCTAATTGGACAGGAGTGCTAGTTTCTAATATGGGAATGTGTAAGCAAGCCATTATTGATTTAGGAGGGTTTGATCCTATTTACGATGGTAATTATGGTTTTGATGATATTGATTTTACATACAGAGCTTGGTTAGCAGGTTATTTTTTTGCTAGTTGTTTTGAATCTTACATCATACATATTCCCCATCCCCCATCTTTGGGTAATAGAAATAATCAAATAAATCGACGCAAATTTGAAAATAAGTATCACATTAACCCCAAATATCCTCATGTTGTTGAGCGACTCACAAGGACATCTTGGCATAATTATCTTGATTATCTGCACAACGAGAATATTTAAAGGAGATGAAAATATAACTGTATGTATATAGTTTTTCCCACCCTCGAAATTGCTCCATTTATTAATGGCGGCATAGGTCAGTACACATCACAAGTTGTTGAATATTTACAAACTTCAGCATATACACCCTTAATATTATTGTATGGTGTTCCTGAAATTAAGGCTATTCAAGCCAGAGAATATTTTGCATCATCTAGCTGCAAATGTGTAATATATCATATTAATGAATTGGCTGATACTCAGCTAAATTCCGAAGATATTTATGATTTAGAAAAAACTTCCCTAGCATTAGCCGAGGGGTTAAAAAAAATCATTGCTGAAAAAAATATCCTTGGGGTGGAATGGTGTGAACATGGCGGAATGGGATTTCAGACACTGCGAGACAAACATTTTAATCCCCATTCAGTCTTTAAGAATATAACTATGTGGGTTCATTTACATGGGGCTAGAGAAATTTGGGATTTAATAGACCGTTATCCTGTCGCTTTGGATGTCGGGAATGATTATATATTTTCTAATTATGCTGAGAGATTTTGTTTAGAATTAGCAGATGGATGGAAAAGCCCTTCTCAGTCTGTAGCAGATTGGTACAGTAATTATTTTCGCATTCATAATCAAGTTTTTCTCTCTCCTTTACCTTATCGTAAATTGGCAGAACCAAATAGCCACTGTGTAGTTAACTCTCCTCAGTTTCCTCTCAAAATTCTCTGTCCCGGAAGAATAGTACATTTAAAGGGTACGGACATTATCGCTCGTGCTTGTGCAGCCATTTGTCAAACTTTGACTGACCAGATTCATGTCACGTTTGCGGGATACAATTTACCTACTACCAACTTAAAATATAGCTCCTATCTGGAGGAAGTTAAAAGTTTTATTTCTCCAAAATTTCTCAAACATTTTGCTTTTCCTGGGCAATATTCCGCAGAGGAATACTTAAAAATAGCCCAAGAGTCCCATTTGGCAATTTTTGCGTCTCGTGTGGAAACATTTTGTTTAGCAGCCCATGAGCTTAACTGGATGGGAGTCCCTCTAGTTTTAGCTGATATTCCCGCATTTAAAGGACATTTTCAGCATGGAGTTAATTGTTATAAGTTTGATGGTTCTGTGGAGGGACTAACTGCACTTTTAACTGAAATTATCCAAAATCCAGCGATGTTGAATCAAATTCAGTCACAACCAATTTCAGATTTTGATGTTGATGTATTCACGCAATTGATTAAAGCACCGCAAATCTCCAAGGTTAATTCTAATTATTTTTTATTTACACGATTACAAGAAATTCATCTGCAACCAAGTAACATATATGCCACTAATTTTAAATATCTCTCCGGTTATGAACTGAAAACTTTATTTTTAGCAATGGTTTGGAAAATCATTAAACGTTTTGCAGACACAATATCTCTATCTGTACCAATGAGGATTTATATAAAGGGGGTTTTAAAGAAAAATAATGTGTTGCAGTAGTTTATTAGAAGCCGAAATAAACCAAAATCACACAATTTTGATATCTATTGTCATCTGTACGGCTGATCGTCGGATTTCTTTAGAGAAGACACTGATAGCAATCAATAATATTAACTATTCATTTTGTGAAGTTATTGTAATTGATGCGTCCTCAAATAGTGAAACTAGGGAAATGTTAACTGTTATGTCCAACAGTTTCAATAGAAACCTCAAGTTTGCAACTGTAGCAGAAAAAAATATTAGTGTGTCGCGGAATGTGGGGATAAAGTTGGCATCAGGTGCAATTATTGCCTTTATTGATGATGATGCAATTCCACCCCCTGACTGGATAGAAAAACTTTTATCTACATATCTTTTATATGGTGATAAATGTGCTGGGGTTGGTGGCGCTGTGCGAGATATGACCAGAAATGGTTATCCTTTACAATATCATCGTGGCATCACAAATCTGATTAGTAATACTAGTCCCATTTGTTTGGCTGGTGTGATTAACTATAATCAACCCCAAGGTTTTTGGTATAATGGCTTGATGGGTACGAACTCATCTTATCGCAAAGATTTATTAGAAAAGATTAACGGCTATGATGAGTTTTTTGATTATTTTTTAGATGAAACTGATGTCTGTTTGCGTTTGATTCAAGCAGGCTATCAAATCCACCATTGTGATGTAGTTGTAGATCATTACCCCCAACCTAGTCATAATCGCTTAGACCAAAAGCATCTCACTTGTTGGTATTCTCTGGCAAAAAATACTACCTATTTTGCTTTAAAACACGCTTTTAATAAAATACCATTTCCTGTGTTAGTGATTCGCTTAAGTTTATTATTGATTTATCGTTGCTTTTTAAGAATTATTCGCCTGAAATTTACTCACAATCTTTCCTATAAAATGCTGTGTAAATATATCCAGGAGTCTCTAAATGGTATTCGTGTGGGTTGGAATCGGGGAATTAGTTGGCACAAAATAAGTAAGTCATCGTAAATAATTAGGACTTACGCACAATTTACGGAATAAGGAACCACAGAGACACAGAGAACACGGAGGAATCAGGATTTGAGTCTTACAACTAGCCCTGGCGACTAGAAGTCGCGGCTACACAAACTAAACCCGCCTGCGCGGGTTGAAAACCTTGATTTTTCTTAGTCCACGGAGGTGGACTTCCCTACGGGAAGCCGCTACGCGTCATGCTTGTGTAGTAGCGAATTATATTCGCCCAAAACTTTTAAAACATCCTATTAAAGCATTGCTGTAATACTTGTCGAAGTGAGAGTTTTTGCGTAAGTCCTGTGTATATCAGGTAATTTTTTTACGTCAAACTGGTTAATTATTCTATTTTGCTCTGGGTGATTTGTAAATGACTTAATAACCAATTGGCTGCTGTAGCTCTGCGAGTTTCTCTAGGAGTAAATTCACCAATTTTATAACCTTTGAAACCTAATTTTTCTTTTAATATTTGTTTGTTTTCTTTGGGAATAGAACGGGTTAATTTCATTGTCGCCGGGCGACTCTCCAGAAAATTCGGCGGTTCTGGATACTCATCGCGCCATTCTGCTTGTACTAGTTGATTATCCCATTTACCAGTTGCAGAGTCATAGCGATAACCTAAGTAGTGCCATACTAATTGATGGACTACGGAATTATCAATTTGATCATTTAGAATTGCCCAGATTGTTTCTGTATTCAGTGGGGGTAAGTTAGACATAAATGATGGAAAATTAACAAATAGAATCCTACAAATAAGGATGATTTTAACTCTTTTTACATCTAATTAAAAAGTTATCCGCCAAAACTACAAGTGTTTGACTGAAAAATTCGCTCATGTATGCACCTAGTTAGCTAGACTGGAAACGATAAACCATTGACTGGTATATGCAGAACTCTACATCACTGCCAAAGATAGTCCGCGCCCATGTATTTATTTCCGGTCGGGTACAGGGGGTAGGATATCGCTATGCAACTGTTGATACAGCTAGCCAATTGGGATTAACTGGTTGGGTACGAAATCTCCCTGATAACAGGGTGGAGGCAGTTTTTGAGGGGGCGCGGGTAGTGGTGGAAGAGATGCTGCGCTGGTGTCATATTGGCCCTCCTGCGGCTGTGGTTAAGGATGTGGTGGTTGAGTATGAACAGCCTGAAAATTTGCGGGGGTTTGAAGTTAGGCGCTGGGAATAGATGTTTTTGAACACCCTTCTAACTCTGTATGGGTTTGAGGCATTCTGCAAGGTTGGTATAATCTTTATTGTAAACTTTGTTGACTTTTTGTAACGAACTTGTTAATATTGTTTACATAAGTTAGCAAATACCTAAAACAACCTACTTAAATAACTATTAATCAAGTTGCCTTGGGCTTAAATTCAGCTTCTTAGTATTCGTGTATCAAAATTGTCATTCTTACTTCTCCTAATCAGGAACCTCAGTTGCCAAGCTGAGGTTTTTTGTTGGGATTATTTAGCTATTAGGGTTTTGAAATATTTCGGCAAAAAACTGTTTGAGAGCTTGCCAAGAGCGCTTTTGTACAACGGGGTTATAAAGTGATTGTGGTGGGTTGTTGGCTTCTGGGTTGGTGAAGCTATGGACTGCGCCACCATAGGATATTAATTGCCAATCCACATTTGCTTCTCGCATTTCGGTAGCAAATGCTTGTACTTGTTCATCTGGGACAATGGGGTCATCAGCACCATGTAATACTAAGACTTTGGCTGTGATGTTTTTGGCATCATTGGGGTTAGGGGTGTCCAGATTACCATGAAAACTGGCAACTCCAGCAATATTTGCGCCACTACGGGCTAGTTCTAGGACTGTACCACCGCCGAAGCAATAACCAATGGCGGCGATGCGTTGGATATCGGTGAGGGGATTTTGTTGTAAAACTTTTAATCCGGCGATCGCGCGATCGCGCAATAATTGTCTATCCTGACGATAAATTGAGGCTTGTTTTCCTGACTCTTCAGGGTTGTTTGGTCTAATGCCTTTACCGTAAATATCGGCAGCAAATGCTACATAACCAAGTTTAGCTAATTCCTCAGTACGTTCTTTGGCAAAGGACTGTAACCCATTCCACTCATGCACTACTAAAACACCAGGACGCTTCCCAGTTATAGCATCATCGTAAGCTAGATAACCTTCTAAAACAGTATTCCCGTGTTTATACTCAATAGTTCTGGTTTGAATCGCAGCCAGCACTTGTGTAGAAGATAACGACACCAGCACAGGTGCAAGCAAAACAGGAATCAGTAATTTCATTGGGTAATTAATTGAGACTTTCTCAACATTTTGCCATGTTGACACGGCTAAATCACGCTGCGATCGCTACATTAGAAGATACATCAAGATATTTATAGCTAACTCACACAAAACCATGACCGCAAATGTCACTATTTCTCAAAATCCCTTACTTAAAGGTTCTGGCTTACCTCCCTTCCCAGAAATACAACCAGAGCAAATAATACCCGCCTTTACCGAACTCCTAGCAGAACTTGACCAAAAGCTCACCAACCTAGAAGCCAACATCCAGCCGACATGGAAAGGCTTAGTAGAACCACTAGAAAAACTCACAGAACAGCTGACCTGGACTTGGGGCATAGTTAGCCATTTAATGGGTGTCAAAAATAGCCCAGAACTCCGCACCGCTTACGAAAGCGTACAACCACAAGTAGTACAGTTCAGCAACAAGCTTGGTCAAAGCCAACCTGTATATAACGCTCTTAAACAACTGCGCGCCAGTGATAATTGGGAAACCTTAGAATCAGCCCAACAGCGAATCGTCACAGCTGCTATCAGAGATGCCGAACTGTCTGGAGTCGGCTTACAAGGAGAAGCCAGAGAGCGCTTCAACGCCATCCAAATGGAACTAGCAGAACTAGCCACCAAATTCTCCAACCATGTCCTAGATGCCACCAAAGGCTTTAGCTTAACCCTGACCACCAAAGCCGAAATCCACGGCTTACCCGATAGCCTCCTGAGTTTAGCAGCCCAGGCCGCCCGTGAAGCCGGAGCAGAAAACGCCACCCCAGAAAATGGTCCTTGGCGCATCACCTTAGACTTTCCTAGTTACGGTCCATTCATGCAGCACAGCACCCGCCGAGACTTGCGGGAACAACTTTATAAAGCTTTCATTACTCGTGCTTCATCAGGGGAGTTAAATAATCAGCCATTAATAGAGCGCACTTTAGAATTACGGCAAGAACTAGCTCAATTACTCGGTTTTGCCAATTATGCGGAATTGAGTTTAGCCAGTAAAATGGCTCCTAATGTCGCCGCAGTCGAAGCATTATTAGAAGAACTGCGCCAAGCCAGTTATGATGCTGCTGTCCAAGACTTAGAAGCACTCAAAGCCTTTGCTGCTAGCAAAAACGCACCAGAAGCCGACGACTTACAACATTGGGATACCAGCTTTTGGGCAGAACGGCAACGGGAAGAAAAATTTGCCTTCACCGCCGAAGAATTACGCCCTTACTTTCCCTTACCTCAAGTTTTAGATGGTTTATTTGGACTGGTAAAACGGTTATTTGGAATCACCGTCACCCCTGCTGATGGTCAAGCCCCAGTTTGGCATGAGAGTGTACGTTATTTCCAAATTGCTGATGAAACTGGTAGTCCCCTAGCTTACTTCTACCTAGACCCCTACAGTCGTCCAGCCGAAAAGCGCGGTGGTGCTTGGATGGATGTCTGTATTAATCGCAGCAAAATTACCGAAAATGGTGTCACATCCATTCGTTTACCTGTGGCATATTTGGTATGTAACCAAAGTCCCCCAGTGGATGGTAAGCCCAGTTTAATGACTTTTTATGAAGTAGAAACGTTATTTCATGAATTTGGTCATGGCTTGCATCATATGTTGACCAAAGTAGATTACACAGGGGCAGCAGGTATTAATAATGTAGAATGGGATGCCGTGGAACTACCCAGCCAGTTTATGGAAAACTGGTGTTATGAGCGACCGACTTTGTTTGGCATGGCCAAGCATTATCAAACTGGGGAACCCTTACCGGAGCATTATTACCAAAAACTCCTAGCCGCCCGCAACTATATGAGTGGTAGTGTGATGTTGCGGCAAATTCACTTTAGCAGTGTGGATGTGGAACTACACTATCGTTATCGCCCTGGTGGTGATGAAACTGTTGCAGATGTCCGTCAACGCCTAGCCCAAACTACTACAGTTTTACAGCCTCTACCAGAAGACGCTTTTTTATGTGCTTTTGGTCACATTTTCGCAGGTGGTTATGCGGCTGGTTATTACAGTTACAAATGGGCTGAAGTTCTGAGTGCTGATGCCTTTGCCGCTTTTGAAGAAGCTGGTTTAGAAGATGAACAAGCGATAAAAGCTACAGGTAAACGTTACCGGGATACAGTCTTAGCTCTCGGTGGGAGTCAACACCCCATGAATGTGTTTGCATCTTTCCGAGGTCGTGAACCTAGTACGACTTCGTTACTCAAGCATACTGGTTTATTAGCGACTGTAAATTAACGATTGTCTAGTAGGGTGTGTTATGCCGTAGGCTAACGCACCTTAACTTATTGATGCTGCTGTCTGGTCAAAATTAAGCATTTTCCTGAATTAAAATGGTGAGTAGCGCTACTAGCAGAAGCCCAAATCACCCAATTCGACCCCCAAGGTCGCCCCAACAGCGTTAATGTTGGGTTTCCTTCCTCAACCCAATCTACGAGGAATTGCGAACTGACAACTCAGTATTCCAGAAACTCGAACCGTGGACCTTCATCAATACTTCCATCAGGAAGCCGCAGGTTCCAAATGAAGGCATCATGGATTCGGAAGACATCCTCCGTATTGATAGCTCCCCTCAAGCTAGTACGAATCAAAAGAGCTTCTTCCAGATTGGTGTAGAACAAGTTTGCATTCCTCAAAGCAGCTTTGGTCAAATTAGCTCCGAACAAGTAAGCTTCACTCAAGTCAACATTATGCCAATCAACTCGACACAAAATAGCATAAGACAAATCGGCTTTGCTCAGATTGACATCGATCAGAGTACTCCCAATCATACAAGCTCCGAACAAATTAGCTTCACTCAAATCACTTCTTGCAATGCGAACGCCACCCAGGTTAGCACCCCTCAAATTAATCCCTCTCAAATCAACATCTTCAAGGACTCTGGGCGAACTCAGATCGATTCCAACGAAATTACGCTCCCCAGCAGTATAAAGCTGCAACAACTCCTCAGCATCCATAACTCAAATTCTGCATTAATTAACATATTCCAAGATAACTCACTCAACCCTGCCCGTGTTTTCAAGTTTTAATCGTTATGTCACGCAGGGTATATATACAATTGATTGGGGTGCTGCTATTAAGTTAGAATTTCTAGACGATGTGGGAAGTGAGTAATATTAAAATATGGTGTTAGTTTGAAGCGAATATCTATAATATAGAAGTATTTGTATGGCTAATTTATAGTAGTCAATTATTTTAGATATCCTTAATGTTGGGTTTCCTTCCTCAAAACAACCTACGAGGAATTGCGATCGCACTTACAGAATCAAAAGAAGATTCTGCTTCCAATTCACTCATATCGATTGGGTTCAATAACAATTTCTCCGTCTGGCATAGTGGTGTTACAGAAAAAAGCACCACATCGTTCAGCATTCCGCCAGTTAGCACCTTCCAGGTTGGCATCTTGGAAGTTAACCTCATCCAACCTACTGACACGCAAGTCTGCATTTCTCAAATCAGCCCCACTCAGGTTGCATTGGCGAATATCAGCACCGTAGAGTCTTGTTTCAACCAAATTAGCTCCACTCAAATTAGCTCGGCTCAAGTTGATATGGAGCAAATCAGCTTCACTCAAATTAACACCACTCAAATCAACGCCACTAAAATCTCTCTCCCCAGCAGCATAATGCTGCAACAATTCCTCGGCAGTCATAACTCACCTCTTGACGTAAACAATACATTTAATCAAAGACCCCACCCCCAACGATAACAGCGAATACACCACCACCCTCACACACATAGCCTACCGATCTGCTATTAAGTTAGAATTTCCACACGATGTGGGAAGTGAGTAATATTAAAATATGGTGCTAGTTTAAAGCGAATATCTATAATGTGGAAATATTTGTATGGCTAATTTATAGTGGTCAATTATTTTAGATATCGTTAATATTGGGTTTAGTTCCTCAAGCAAACCTACGAGGAATTGCGATCGCACTCTACTAATCAAGGGGCAAACTTATTAGCTGAGTTACCGCTTAACCAAGCATCAGATGTATCAGTCGAAGTATTCAGGCCCTTCAACAATACTCCCTTCCTCAGTAGTGGTATTTTGGAAGAAAGCTCCAGCAAACTCAGCTTCAATAGTGATAGCACCCAGCAGAGTGGCGTTTTCCAAATTAGTCCCTTGCATAGCAACGCTTTCCAAATTGGCTCTGTCCAAATTAGCTCCACTCAAATCGGAACCCATGAGGCTTCCACCAAGCAAATTTGCCCCAGAAAGATTAATATTTCGGAGATTACATTTGTGCAGAGCAATTTCTGGTAAGTTAGCTCCGCTCAAATCAATACCACTGAGGTCTATCTCAATGAAGCGCCTCTCTCCAGCAGAATAACGTTGCAACAACTCTTCAGCAGTTATTTTCATCTATACACCTCGGCATTAACTAACACATTTAAAGATAACCTACTAAACCTCTTCGACCCCACCTTCAACCTAACCGTCCAAATCACCGACCTCCCCACAGAACAACTAGCCGAAGCCCAAATCACCCAATTTGACCCCCAAGGTCGCCCCAACAGCGTTAATGTTGGGTTTCGTTCCTCAACCCAACCTACGAGGAATTGCGATTCCACTATCAAGCCTATTATTGAACCTGCTCCCTTACTTGCTGATGGATTTCCACTCTCCGAAATAGGGTCCGTTTTGGATAGTGCCATCGGGCATGATAGTATCCCAAATTACATTCATGGCTCTACAGATAGCGTCGTGGGCAATGGAAGCATCTCGGAAATCAGCACAAATGAAAACGTTATTTTCACCACCGCCAGAGAATCTAGCTCTACGGAAAATAGCATCAATGGCATTAGCATGATGCCAGCTAATTCCAACCAAATCAGCACCAGTCAAATTACACCCGCACAAATTCACACACTGCAAATTAGCATCCCTAATAATCGCACCATCCAACCGAGCTTCTATCAAGGAAGCACCAAAGAGATCGGCTCCACTCAGATCGGCTAGCCTCAAATCAGCGAAACTCAGATCGGCTCCACGCAAGTTAATATCCCGCAATACAGCACCTTCGAGGTCAATATAGTTGCGCCCACATTCGCTTTTTCTAACTACCACAGCCCCAGCGAAGTTTCGCTTACCGGAAGTGTACCTTTTCAACAACTCTTCCGTGGTAATTTCCCAAACCATGATTTAACCCACATTCCGCACCCTCAGTTTATAAACATAAATATAAAAGTCTGATTTTATATAAAATTCTTTGCAATACTTAACTTATCTCTAATTAAAAAAAATTACTATAGATTAAAAATAATAACTAACATCATAATTTATGAAGTTTATTACGCTAAATTGAGAGTATGCTTAATCTTTGAAGCCTAGTCTATAGTTTGGGTAATTTTAGTAAAGAAACTCAACATTAATTAACTATTAGTCACGTGTTTTAGTGGTGATAGCTAATGATTAAAAGTTTATGCCGACTTACTGACTAGGTGATTCAGCCAGGGGTTGAAACATTCAACTGAGCCAAGTAATAACAGCAAATACCAAAGCAACTTTAAGGGCGAGAAGTAACAATGATTAATAAAATTTTGCTAGCAGTTTCTGGCTTAGGCCATGCAGAAGAAATGCTGAAAACCTTAAAGGAGATGCCATCAATTCAGTCCGCTAAGGTTACAGTTCTGCACGTTGTCCCTGCCCAAAGTACCTCTGAGGCCATGACAGATAAATGGGAAGAGGGGGGCAAAATCTTGGCTAATGCGATTCAGTTTCTGAATTTAGATCCTAGTCAGGTGTCTTCGATTTTACGCCAAGGTGATCCCAAGGATGTAGTTTGCCAAGTAGCAAATGAGATGGAGGCGGACTTAATTATTATGGGTTCGCGGGGACTGAAGCGTCTGCAATCAATTTTATCTAATTCGGTGAGTCAATACGTTTTCCAGCTATCTTCTCGCCCCATGTTGCTGGTAAAGGATGATATTTATGTCAAGAGAATTAAGCGGGTGATGGTGGCGATGGATAATTCCAATTCTGCCAAAAACTGCTTAAGCTTGGCGCTGTTTCTGTTACGGGATATTCAGGGTAGTCAGTTAATTTTAACTAATGTGACTACAGATTTGCGTGGGAAAACATCGGAAGTTACGGAAATTGACCCAGATAAAAATCCAGTTTTGGCAGAAGCAGTCGCCGAAGCGCAAAAATATGGTGTACAAACTCGTTGTGTCACTAGTAGCGGTAAACCGGGAGAAGAAATTTGTCGTCTGGCGGAAGAGTTAAATGCAGACTTATTATTGATTGGTTCTCCCGACCGTCGGCCTTCGGTAGCTAAGAGTTTTGTGGATATAGACAGGCTAATTGGTGCTTCTTTGTCTGACTATGTACGAGTTAATGCTACTTGTCCGGTGTTGTTGGCGCGGACGGTGGGTTAACATTACCCTAAATTTAGCGGTTGGTCAACAAAAAACCCCTGCACCAATGGTGTTGGGGTTCTTTCATTCTATGGACAAATATCAAGAATCTTTTCCACCTTCACGGCTAGCAGTTTGGATGTAAAGAACTATTAAAAACACTGCGGGAACAAGAACGAACAGAATGCTCGCTACAAACCCTAGTTCATTCACTTGCATGGCAAGAAAGCCTCTTTTAAATTTCTGTTTCTAGTTAACAACTTTAGAATAGCATTATCGATGCCTGTGTTAGCTGAAATTTTTTGACTTCTTTGGCTGTAATGGTTCAGGTTTGGCGAATTTTACTGTGGAGATGCTAGGGTTTAGTAACGACACTGACTGGGCCGTTGACTAGGGTTTGGCAGGCTAGGCGGTAATTATCTGGCTTTTTCTTAAATTTTTGGTTTTCTACATCTGTGCGGGGGGAAAGATTTTCCATTCCTTCAACTATTTCCACAATGCAAGTACCGCATTGACCAGCGCCACCACAATTGGTCATTTTGCCAATAAATTTATATATATCAATGCCATTTTGTATGGCTTTGAGTCGAAGATTAGCCCCATCAGCTGCTATTACTTCTTGATTTTCTTTGATAAATTTGATCTTACCCATAGCTGATTGATACCTCTTTGACTGTAGGCGTGGCGGGAAAAGCTGAGTTATTTACAGTTCCGTCAACTATCCTACTTAATTTATGGTAGCTTATTACAAAATGTTAATAAATATCAAGTTTAATAAAGCAAAATTGCTCAATAAATAGGACAGGTGAAATACCTGTCCCCATAATAGATAATTGGTTAGCTTATCGGAAGCCAACAGCTGCTTGCCATACAAAGGCCAGCAACAGGAAAAAGACGGGAATAATTGGGAGAACATCTACCAAAGGATTGAAAATTTGGTAAGCTTCTGGCAATTTTGCTAATAACAATGCTGCTTCCATGTTTGTTTAAATCCACCTAATCTAACACAGAGTTCATAATTGAAAGGTATCTTAACATGGATTGGGGATGAGTTATTTTAATTTTAGTTGAGCCAGTGGGCAAATTCGCTGGCGAAGCGATCGCTTAATATTGCTTCACGAATTTTTTGGGTAAAACGAATTAGTTCGGTGATATTGTGAATACTCAATAATGTGTAGCCTAAAATTTCTTGCGATCGCACTAAATGAGATATGTAAGCACGGCTGAAATTTTGACAAGCATAACAAGGGCAAGTTTCATCTAGTGGTGCATAATCTTCACGAAACTTCGCATTTTTTAAATTCCAGCGTTCCCCCTGCACAATTGCTGTACCATGTCGCGCCCAACGGGTAGGAATGACACAATCAAATAAATCTACACCAGATGCGATCGCAATTGCCATTTCCCGATAAGTACCCACACCCATTAAATAACGAGGTTTTTCCGGTGGTAATAGTGGCGCTGTAGTTCGCACAATATCCGCCATCAGTTCCGGCGGTTCACCCACACTCACACCACCAATAGCATATCCAGGCAAATCCAATTTAGCTAAAGCCTGAGCTGCTTGGGCGCGTAAATCCAGATATACACCACCTTGGACAATACCAAACAACGCCTGATCACTGCGTTGATGAAAATTCATACACCGTTCTAGCCAACGATAAGTCCTCTGGGTTGCAGCTTCCACATCTTCACGACTAGCTGGGTAGGGGGGACATTCATCAAAGGCCATAATCACATCAGCCCCTAAAGTATTTTGGATCTCTATGGAGCGTTCCGGCGTTAAATGAATAATTTTTCCATCGTGGGGTGAGCGAAAAGTTACACCATCTTCCGAAATTTTCCGCATTTCGCTCAAGCTGAACACCTGAAACCCACCGGAATCGGTCAGCATTGGTCCATCCCAGCCCATAAATTTGTGTAAACCACCACCTCCCGCCACAATTTTTTCCCCTGGTTGTAGGTGGAGATGATAGGTATTGGACAGAACCATTTGCGCCCCAGTCCTTTTCAACTGATCTGGGGTGACAGTTTTCACATTTGCCAGAGTCCCCACAGGCATAAATCTAGGGGTTTCCACAGTTCCATGAGGGGTGTGAAATAAACCAGCCCTGGCTTTTGTCTGGCTACATTGGGCTAGGGATTCAAAATCAAAATTGGCACTCAAGGTAAAATTAAGGCTATTACGCTAAATGTATAAACAACGAATTGAAACCCGTAAAATAGCTTTCTTCTCTCTGCGTTCTCTGTGCCTCTGTGGTTTAAAAGTAATCCATACAACTACACAGATACTGTTGACAAAAAATCAAGAGAATAATTTAGCTACCATTTTTACGAATCAATCATGACCAACCCTTAGAGTATATGCTTTCTCAGTTACCAATCAAAATGAATCAGAACAATCATCATCAATTTCTGCATCCCATTTAGCTGAAAATACCTGCTCCATCATTGCTTCTATAGCGCTCACATTCAGGTTGCGTTCTTTCCGTTCTTGTGAAGGAGTGGAAAGGGGAATCAACCGTAAGCACATACCTTCTTGCAACAAGTCAAAGTATGTTTGGTTTTCTGGTGACTGTTTGAGTTCCAGGTAATCAAAACTATCAAGATTTAAGTAAAGTGCAGAGTTAGCAACCAGGGTAGACCGTTGGGGATGAATAAAAACTTCCATCACATCTCCTTCACCCTCGCTCTGTAATTTACCTTCTTGGGTGTGGATGTAGTGGACTCGACCTAAATCAGACAGCAATCGCCGGATATCGAGCTTATTCACAATAATGCCCGTATTCACAATACAGGGAGCTGGTGTCCTGTTATCGGGTAGATGGTGACTCATAGGAAAATAGAAGATACTCAAAGGTGAGGAACAACAAAGCTCAAAGCTAGATTTAACAGCTTGTTGGCATCCTACATTTAAACAATGATCGACTTAATAGGGCTATTGTCTAATTCAGATTCTTGTTTATAGCGGTTTGGTTGGCTAATTTTGCTGACTGGCAGTTAAAATCAGCACTAAAAAGAAGATATTACTGAAAACAGCATAACAAAGTTTTATCAATGAGTCTCTAATCCGATGTGATCTTATTTAAAGCTTTAAATTTGGGGGAGTGGGAAGAGGCAGAGGGGCAGGGGGCAGGGGGCAAGGGAGAAGAAGAAAGGTTGTTAACTTGAAGAAAATACGACCTATTACCATTAAACTCAACCCATGAAAGGCAGGGTGCAAGGGAGAAGAGGAAAAGTTGTTAAGCTGCCGTCCGTGTCAAGTAATTTCTAACTCCCCCCCGCTCCCCGCTCCCTTGCTTCTTACGGGAGGTGTGGGGAGTGGGTTTAATCTGTTTGTGTCTTAATATCCTCTTTCACGGTTGCTAGATCAGCTAGTTCATGTATATTAATTAACAAAATGCTTCAAATCTCTTGGTGGAAAAGGTTAGGCTTAGATTTATTTGCTAGTATAATATTTTACACTTCTATTCCTTTGCCTTATATAAATGGGTTGGATTTAACTAGAGTGGCGTATTTTGTCCCCGTCGTGGGACTGATGATTGGAGGGATTTTAAGCTTATGTGATATCAGTATGAATTATCTGGGAATACCAATACTCACTCGTAGCGCTGTGGTGGTAATTATCTGGATTGCTGTGACTGGAGGGTTGCATTTAGATGGGGCGATGGATACTGCTGATGGTTTGGCGGTGGGTAATCCGGAAAAACGATTGCAGGTGATGTCAGATAGTGCTACAGGTGCTTTTGGGGCGATGACGGCGATCGCATTAATATTATTGAAAACTACAGCCTTAGTAGATATTGCAGATCATCGTTGGCTGATACTGATGGGAGCTTGTAGTTGGGGACGTTGGGGACAACAATTAGCGATCGCCTGTTATCCTTATTTAAAACCCACGGGAAAAGGTGCATTTCACAAACAGGCTATTACTTCATATCAAGATTTATTACCAGGACTGTTGTTACTATTTACCCTGACCGGATTACTGATAGTATTAGACAATAAATATCTAATTTTAGCACTCAGTATGATATTAACTGGTAGTGCGATCGCCACTGTTACAGGTTTATGGTTTCATCACAAACTAGGTGGACACACAGGAGACACTTATGGCGCAGTAGTCGAGTGGACAGAAGCCTTATTCCTCTGTATCCTTACCATTTTTTAATTACGAACTACGTTCGCGCAGCGTTTCCGAAGGAAATACTACGAATTACTTCACTCGTTGTAACTTCGTCACCTTCAGTTGAAAAGGTCCCACCCCAGTTTCCCCAAAAGAGCGGACGCGGATAATATAGTTACCAGCTTCATTAATGCGGGTAAATAATAAGGAATTAGTCGTACCATCGGGTCCATCATCATTTTCTGCCACTGTCGTGCCATTGGGTGCTAAAAGTGTAATAATGGTATCAAAACTTTCAGAAATAGCATCAATCAGTAAGTTATCACCCTGATTCAGCTTCACCACATAATCACGACCAAAGCCACCTTGTCCTGTGGGAATATCCTTTGCGGAAAGTGTATCAGAAATTTCCGTACTGGGAGTTACAGGAATTGGATTATACACCTGATTTTGAGCCAATCCTACCCTTGTATTCATGCCAATTACTAACAAAGTGGTAGGAATAATTATTAGTTTTTTTAAACCCACTACAAAATGTAGACTGATCATTATTTAGAAGGTCTTCCCACGAAAACAGGTAATTGGTTAATTTATCAGAATAACTTGCCTAGATACTTTTAACATATTGATCTTTAACGGCAGTGGTGACAGCTGCTAAACCTAAAACACTAATGCTATTTTGATTCAGTGTTTTGATCGCAGACCTAGCGGTTGCGCCCGTGGTATAAATATCATCAACTAATAATACTGGGATATCTCCACAGCGATCGCGCAATTTTTTATCCACAGTAAATGCTTCAGCTAAGTTACTTTCTCGTTCAGATGGTGATAACCCAAATTGAGCTTGAGTGTCTTGTACTCTGGTTAAACCATTTAACTGCAATTTTAACCCTGTTGTTTGACAAAAACTTTGGGCGATGAGTGCTGCTTGGTTATAACCACGTGTTTTTTGCTTATGGGGATGGAGTGGGATGGGAACAACTACAGGAAGGGTTGCTTGACGTTGGGAGACATTTGATAATAACCAGGCTTCTCCTAGCCATTGTCCCAAAGGTCGGGCAATTTGCGGCTGATTTTCGTATTTCATCACAGCGATCGCCCGTTTGACAATTCCCCCATAACTTCCCCAGCCAAATACAGGTACTGGTTGTTTCCACAAAGCCACCGGGTTTTTCTGCTGACATTTTTGTAGCTCTCTAGTACAGTAAACACAAAATTCAGTAGATGCAGGCCTTTGACATAAAACACAATGGGGTTGCAAAAACAGATTGAGAAAGTTGTTAAAACTGTGCTTCCAAGTGGACATTGATCGGCAAGGAATAGGGGAAAATATAGCACTACGCATACACATGAGGACATAAACTGATCATAAAAGTTAGACACCGAAAGGCTTTTACCCCACTCCCCACTCCCTACTCCCCAGCTATATCAATTATTCTGTAGCACTTTAACATACACGCGATCGCACCGAGGTGTTTCCACTCCTGTTGCTACTTGATAACCATTACTTTCATACAACTTCACCGCTTCCACCAACACACTGGCGGTTTCAATCCAAATTTCCTCAAAACCACGGGATGCGATCGCACTTTCTAGCTGTTGTAACAAATATTTACCCAACCCTAAACCTCTCACACTTGATAAAAGATACATCTTGCGGATTTCTACGGCTTTTTTACCACGCTGGATCGGGTAATATGCTCCCGTACCCACTAGCTGGTTTTGGTGTTCGATTACCCAAAATTCACCTCCCTTTTCTAAATAAAATTCCTCTACTTGCAGTACATCTTTGTCTGCGCCTTTGGGTTCCCAACCCAGACCATATTCTGATAATACATAACTAACGACAGAAGCGGCTCTGGTGCGATCGCCTATCTCCCAGTTACGAATCAAAAAATCTTGATAATAGTTTTTCATGACTATTTGGGGGTCAGGTTTGCACAGAAAATTTTCCTGAATCTATCTTCCAATGTACCCAGTTAATGATCAACTCGGCAAAAAATTTAAGTTTGTCATGAGATTGGGGAGTGGGGAGTAGGGAGTGGGGTTATAAACAAGAATATGGCGGCACAGTATTTACAAAACTCAACATACATTTCTGTGCAGAATCATCACTAAATTACTGGTAGTAAAATATTCCATAACCCCAGTAACAACACAGTAAATATAGCAATAGCAAAAAAACCGCGAAATATAGCCAAATATCCTAGCTATGCCTCTACTTACATCATAAAAGCAGCATATACCAACCACTATACAAATTTACGCCTGTGAGTATAAAAAAAATATCAAATTCCTATTGAATCATGAATCCAATTAAATATTGGACTTTCATTACCCATATACTAGAGTTTATGCTACCTTAATTAGTGTTAAGTAAAACATTGTTTGTACGCTATTTATGGCAGCAAACACCAAAGTGTTGCGGTATAGGTCAGCAGTGTCAGTTAGTTAGTTTTGGGGATATTGAATATCAGGACTTTGGCACTGACAGAGAAGATCACAGCAACAAAGGTACAGAGGAAGAAATCCCTTTGTATTAAATGGAAAAAACCACCCTCTAACCCTACGGTGATTGTGTAATATTTCGCATTAATCCACAGGTAAATGATCATGAAAAACAAAGAAAAAGAAAGCACAAATCTACAAACTCTAAATAGTCATACAAACCCACTGTTTCAAGCAGTAAATTTAGAACAGCAAGAAAGCGTCATGGGTGGATTTTTGTCCCTACCCATTTTCCGTCCTTCCCCTGATATGACAATTCCGGGAGCCAGACAAGGAGCAGCAGCAGTAGCAGCAGCAGCAGCAACTTTTGCAGGACTGCAATTTTTCTTTAGTCCCCCCGTGGAAGACCCCGTAGCACCCCCAGATCCAGAACCAGATCCTATGGACCCTATTGACCCCCCAAACACAGAAATGGTATAAAATTATTCCACTCCACATACTTCGGTAGTAAATCACAAGTCCTCAAGGTGTTTTTGGCATAATCCAAAGACTCTTGGGGACAATTTGCTGCAATGTACAATATTAACTAGATTTTATATCGTCACCATACTTTGAGGGCGGTGATTTCTCAACCTGATTATTTTGCTGAAAGCATTCCTAAAAATGGATAAAATAGGCTCGAAAATCTCTAATAGCAAAGTTTTTGTTATCTATTTTTTTCGTAAATTTATTGGCGGTTGCTATAGCATTTGAATACACAAACAGACTCTTCAGGATTAAAAGGTCATTAAGGATCAATGTCGCATTTTTATTTTGGTACGGACAATAACGGTCACAAATCTTTTGAATTACCAGGGGCTAGGCCGCACTATAACCCGGATCGTCCTGGACAAGTAGAGCATATATTTCTTGATCTCTCTTTAGATATTCCCCACCAAAGTTATCAGGGGACTTGCAGCATTCGCTTATTACCCATCCGCAATGGTATTGATCGTTTGACTTTGGATGCTGTCAACCTGAAGATTCAAACTGTAAAAGTAGACGATATCGAACAGAATTTTGAGTATAACGGCGAACAACTAGTTATTGAATTATCCCAACCAACGCAGATTGGGCAGCATTTGTTAATTGCGATCGCCTACAGTGCCGAAAAACCCCAACGCGGTATCTACTTTATTCAACCAGACCAAAACTATCCCCACAAGCCCACCCAAGTTTGGACTCAAGGAGAAGACGAAGACTCACGTTACTGGTTTCCCTGCTTCGACTATCCCGGACAACTTTCAACTTCCGAAATTCGGGTACGAGTTCCTCAACATTTAATAGCAGTTTCCAACGGCGAACTGATTGACACCCAAGACGACGGCGATTACAAAATTTACCATTGGTCACAACAGCAAATTCATCCTACCTACTTAATGACCTTAGCAGTGGGAGACTTTGCCGAAATTCGTGATGAATGGCAAGGAAAACCCGTCACCTACTATGTAGAAAAGAGTAGAAAAGACGACGCTAAACGCAGCATGGGGAAAACCCCCCGGATGATGGAATTTTTGAGCCAAAAGTATGGTTATACATATCCTTTTCCCAAATATGCCCAAGTTTGTGTAGATGATTTCATCTTTGGCGGGATGGAAAATACTTCCACCACCCTATTAACAGATAGATGTTTACTCGATGAACGCGCCGCCTTAGATAATCGCAACACCGAAAGTTTAGTAGTCCACGAATTAGCCCACCAATGGTTTGGTGATTTGCTAGTTATTAAACATTGGTCTCATGCTTGGATTAAGGAAGGTATGGCTTCCTATTCTGAAGTTATGTGGACAGAACATGAATATGGCCACCAAGAAGCCGCATACTATCGACTATTAGAAGCCAGAAGTTACTTAAGTGAAGATAGCCACCGCTACCGCCGCCCAATGGTAACTCATGTTTACCGCGAAGCCATAGAACTTTACGATCGCCACATTTACGAAAAAGGTTCCTGTGTTTATCACATGATCCGGGCGGAATTAGGAGAAGAATTATTTTGGCAAGCAATTCACACCTTTGTCCAAGATAACGCCCATAAAACTGTAGAAACAGTAGACTTACTCCGCGCCATAGAAAAAGCCACTGGACGAAATCTAACATTCCTATTTGATCAATATGTTTATCGCGGTGGTCATCCAGATTTTAAAGTAGCTTATTCTTGGGATGGGGATGCAAAGTTGGCGAAAGTCACAGTTACTCAAACCCAAGCCGACAAAAATGATAGTAAAGATTTGTTTGACCTGAAAATTCCCATTGGTTTTGGTGAAACTCAACCGGGAAAACCTGCACAAATCACAACTTTTACTGTGCGGGTGCATGAAAGGGAACAAAGCTTTTACTTTCCACTAGCAGACAAGCCCCAATTTGTCAGCTTTGATGTGGGAAATAATTTCCTGAAAACTGTCACTTTGGAATATTCAGTACCGGAGTTAAAAGCACAGTTGGAATTTGACCCTAACCCCATTTCTCGCATTTATGCCGCCGAAGCGTTAGCTAAAAAAGGTGGATTAGAAGCTACCATTGCCCTATCCCATGCACTGAAAAATGATTCATTTTGGGGTGTACAGGTGGAAGTCGCTCAACAACTAGCAGAAATTAAGTTAGATCAAGCCTTTGATGGATTGGTTCCAGGATTACAAGACCATAATGCCTATGTCCGCCGTTCTGTAGTAGAAGCATTGGCTACCATCAAAACCCATAATAGTTATAAGGCGGTGAAAAAATTAGTCAAAAAGGGCGACCCTAGTTATTACGTGGAAGCTGCCGCGAGTCGGGCTGTGGGGTCAATTGCATCGGTGAATTTAGGAGAAAAACCCAAGGAAGAAAAGGTAATTCAACTGCTGCAATCAGTTTTAGAGAAAAAAGCTGGTTGGAATGAAGTGGTACGCAGTGGTGCAGTGGCTGGTTTAGCGCAACTGAAAACTTCGGAAGCCGCTTTAAATCTGCTGCTGGAGTACACTAAACCTGGTGTACCGCAACCGTTGCGTCTAGCTACAATTCGGGCTTTAGGTAAAATTTCTGTGGGTCAAAGCCCAATGAATTTAACCCGGATTTTAGCCAAATTAGCAGAATTAGCCAAGGAAACCTTCTTTTTAACTCAAGTGGCTGTGGTCATGGCCTTGGGACAAATGGAAACTCCTAAAGCGATGGGAATTTTGCGATCGCTAGCGGACCAAACAGCAGATGGCCGAGTGCGTCGCTACGCAGAAGAAGAAATTGCCCATGTCCAAAAAAATGTGGGTACAGACAATGCTTTACGCCAAATGCGTGAGGAACTCGACCAACTCAAACAACAAAATCAAGAACTGAATAGTCGCTTGTCAGGTTTGGAAGCCAAATCTAATAGTAATTAGCCATGAGGTATGGGGTATGGGGTGTTGATGACGGGGAAAACTTTTTCCTATTCCCACTCGCCACTCCCCACTCCCTAGTCCCCAATTCCCATTCCCCAAAATTTGTAGTTTTATGAAGTATAATTAAGGAAAAGATAAAAACATCCAGGGAGTACGGTAGGCTAAAACCGCCGAGAATATCACCCGGAAGTAATTTAAATTCCTAGTTTTCTCACAAAACTACTAATACTCCAGGCTCAAAATTAATATATGAGCAGGGGAATAAAAAACAGAAGTATATAATTCCCAGTTGAAGAGGTATGTAAAGGCGTGGGTCAGTATCAACCCGGTCAGCTAAGACGCTACAATGCGGACGCGATCGCTAGTCACTATCGTTACCGTCCCTGGCTTGCTTGGGGACGAATGCTACAAGTTATCTGGTCCTTTGCCGGATTTATTTTCAGTCTCAAGTGGGACGAATGGCAAGATCAAGTTGAGCAGAACAAAGGTAAACGCGCTACACAATTACGAGAACTACTCACTAAACTTGGTCCGACATTTATTAAAGTAGGTCAAGCTCTTTCCACTCGTCCAGACTTAGTACGGAAAGATTTCTTAGAGGAACTGATCAAACTCCAAGACCAGTTACCATCTTTCGATAATGCGATCGCCTATCAAATTCTCGAAGCCGAACTAGACCGACCAATTTCGGAAGTTTATAGCGAATTATCCCCTAACCCAGTGGCTGCGGCTAGTTTAGGACAAGTTTATCGCGGTCGTCTACACACCGGCGAAGAAGTCGCCGTCAAAGTCCAACGTCCCAACTTAGGCCCAGTAATCACCCTCGACCTTTATTTGATGCGCTGGATAGCTGGTTGGTTAGCACCTTGGCTACCCTTAAATCTCGGTCACGACCTAACATTAATTGTGGACGAGTTTGGCATCAAACTATTTGAAGAAATTGACTACATCAACGAAGGTCGTAACGCCGAAAAATTTGCCCACAATTTCCGCAACGATCCGCGAGTTAAAGTACCAGTAATTTACTGGAGTTACACCAACACCCATGTTTTAACACTGGAATGGATTAACGGCTTCAAACTCACCGACACCATCAGAATCAAAGCCGCAGGTTTAGATCCAGAAGTCATCATCCAAATATGCGTAACTTCAGGACTACAACAGCTACTAGAACACGGCTTTTTCCATGCAGACCCCCATCCAGGCAACTTATTCGCCATGCCTGATGGACGTATAGCCTTCATTGACTTCGGGATGATGGATCAGTTGGAGGAAAACACCAAAGAAACTGTAGTAGATGCCCTAGTACATTTAGTCAACAAAGACTACCAAGATTTAGCCACCGATTTTATCGCCTTGGGTTTTCTGACAGCAGACACCAACATTAGACCAATTATCCCAGCATTAGAATCAGTCTTGGGCAATGCGATCGGTAAAAACGTTAACGAATTTAACTTTAGAACCATAACGGATGAATTTTCGGAATTGATGTACGAATATCCCTTCCGAGTTCCGGCTCAATTCGCCTTAATTATTCGTTCTCTAGTGACTCAAGAAGGTATCGCCCTCAGTCTCAACCCAGACTTCAAAATTGTCGAAGTGGGTTATCCCTACATCGCCAGACGCTTACTCACTGGTGAATCTCCCGAATTGAGGCGACGACTCCTCAACGTCTTATTTAAAGATGGTAAATTCCAGTGGCAACGTTTAGAAGATTTGTTAGAAATTGCTCGGACTGACAGCAGCTTTGATGTCTTACCCACAGCCCAAATGGGATTACAATATCTGCTATCTGAAGAAGGTGAATTTCTCCGCCGACAATTAGTGTTAGCACTCACAGAAGATGACCGTTTACACACCATAGAAGTGCAACGTCTCTGGGACTTGGTTAAAGATGACATTAAACCGAATCGTTTGTTAAATGTAGCCATCGGAATGTTGACACAGTTATCCAGAGAAAGTGTAGCTGCTATCATGCCCCAATCTGGGTTATTTGCTACTTTTAGTAGTGTGCAATCAAACAGTAAAAAATAACTGGGACTGATTTTTTACTGTATAATTTTTTATATAAATGTGGAGTTTTTATGTACTATTACCCAGGGCAACCACCCTACCTTATTCTCCTGATTGGTTTTTTGATGGCATTAACTTCGGGTCTGGCTTTATCAGGCACGTTAAAAGTTATCGTCGGTCAATGGACGGAAGATAGTACAGAAGATACTCAATCTCCTTCTTCATTAAAGCAATTATTCGTACCATTTCTGGGAATTACTGCTGGTGTCTCCCTATTTCTTTCATCAGGTTTAGAGATATTTGGTTTTCCCTTACCCTTAGCTTTAGGCGTAGGTTTACCAGTTAGTCTATTAACTTGTTTACTAGTTTGGTTGCAGTTGGGAAGTCTCCTAACTTTTGCTAAACGTCAAGGAATGCAGGCTTTAGATTTAGATTCATAGATAGGGACTGGGTATTGGGGACTGGGGACTGGGGACTGGGGACTGGGGACTGGGTACTGGGTACTGGGTAATGGGTAATGGGTACTGGAAACTAAAAATCTTTCTCCCCACACTCCCCACACTTCCCACACTCCCCCCTGCTCCCTGCTCCCTGCTCCCTGCTCCCCTGCCTCTTCTCCCCACACGCTGTCTAAACAAAGGCATCTCACTTGGACTAGAGAGTTTAACTATAATAAAATTTGGCATTTTTTAAAGCCATAATTCTAGCTAAATTTAAACGGTAGTGATAACCGATTCTGCGTTGCGACTTCTCCCATAAATTCTTTTCCTGGTTAGTATAAGAAGCATCTGTATGGTGAGTCACATTTTTAATGGCTTGCCAATTATCTTGGGAAATTTGCCAACCCACTTTAGTCGCAGCTATTCCCATCGCATTACCAGCCCCAGCATGAATCCCTCTTAATTCTAAATACCTGCCGATCATTGCCCAGTATTTTAAATACTCTCTTTCTTTACCATGATCTCGAGTCATAATAAATAAAGATTCTCCCATATAGGTGACAGTTTCTAAATCGACATTTAGATGTTTAGCTACCTTTTGTAGGGATGGTAATCTTTCGGGATTATACTTGCTAACGTGTTCTACCAAGTTTTCGTAGTGTCCGGCTGTAATTCCTGGTTTCCACTGTAAATTCTCTGGCAAAGCTCCTAATATCCGCGTGTCTGCATCAATATGAATTGCTGTAGAAAATTTGGATAAAGCTATTTCCATGAGAATACTTTTGTCATGATAGCAATGTAAAATCCCATTTTGACGATGTTGGACTGCTAAAACATGAGCATGATCCCTAAAAAAATCGGGTTTGTCTGTTAATACTAACAATTTTGTCCCAGGGGAATATTTGTATAAATCATTGGCTAATTGTTGTGCTAAAAGACAATATTTATGTCTTAAGGCTAATGTACAGAAGCAAAAATCTTGGTTTTGGTAATTCATGAAACTGCTGAATAGTTATATTTAATCTGAATTTGATTATGGCAAAAATACCAGGTCACAAAAGTTTGCGATCGCTGATATCTCCAGTCATGATTCTTATTAAATTTCCTGAGCTTGGGGAATGGATAAAATAATCACAATCACTATACATATTAACCATAAATGTTGTCTAAATTATGAGATAATAGACATTCATAAAAGCAAGTTATTAGCTGCATCATTCGATTATTGGGAAATTGGGAGGGGTTGCAGAGTGGCTGATGATCAAAGTACAAAAAAGCCAAAGCAGATTAATCAACAGGATTTTTCTTGGCCTTTGTGGTTAATATTGCCACTCTACCCCTATGGTCAACGGCGGACAATCCGGGAAGAAGTGGTTAAAGATACAATCTGGACTTTTGACCAAATGCAGGGGATTTTCTATGTTGTTGTTCCGATTCGCATGACTGTAGTTAAGCTGGCAGAAGAAGGGCTGCTGGTATATGCTCCCGTTGCGCCGACTCCAGAATGTCTGAGAATGGTTGAAGAGTTGGTGGCAAAACACGGTGATGTTAAGTATATAATTTTGCCAACTATTTCAGGTATAGAACATAAAGTTTTTGTTGCTCCTTTTGCCAAAAATTTTCCCACCGCTCAAGTGTTTGTGGCTCCTGGTCAATGGAGTTTTCCATTAAATCTGCCCCTAAGTTGGCTGGGTTTACCTGCTAAAAGAACTCATATATTACCGTCAGATTGCCGCAATACACCATTTGCGAAGGAGTTTGACTATGAAATTCTCGGACCTATTCAACTGGGTTTGGGGAAGTTTGCAGAAGTGGCATTTTTCCACAGGCGATCGCATACTTTATTAGTAACTGATGCTGTAGTATCTGTATCAGCAGATCCGCTAGACATCGTACAGTTAGATCCATATCCTTTATTATTCCACGCCAAAGACTCGGCATCTGATATGGTTGCAGATCATCCCACCAATCGCCGCAAGGGATGGCAAAGGATTTCTTTATTTGCTTTGTATTTTCGCCCCAGTGTATTATCAGTACCTCAATGGGCTGAAGTATTCCGTCAAGCAACGAAAGCCCCTAATCGCTCACAAAAAGCTTATTTTGGTTTATATCCCTTTCAATGGGATGTGCATTGGCAAAACTCATTTGAGATCCTCAGTGGTGAGGGGCGTTTGTTTGTCGCACCAATTTTACAAACCCTGATTCTCAACCGCGCACCTAGAGAAACTATTGATTGGGCTGAAAAAGTGGCCAATTGGAATTTTCAGAGGATTATTCCTTGTCATTTTGATTCACCAATTCCATCGAAGCCTACTGAGTTTCGTCAAGCCTTCTCTTTTCTAGAAAAACATCCCACTAGTGAGAGATATCTTTTACCAGAGGAGGATTTGCAACTACTGCGGGATATTGATCAAGGTTTGAAAAAAACTCGTATTGTCCCCCCACCCCAAGAAAAAGTCTAGGTGTAGTGATTGCTGCTGAAGGTTAAAAGGAAATTAAGCTAGATAATAGAATAGTTGCACCCCTAGCCACTCCTCAAATACGCAAATAGGTTGAAAAATCACAGCAGATTACTTGTAATCAACTATTCCCCACTCCCTACTTCCTATTGCCTATGCCCCGTTCTCAAAGATTCTCAACATCGTTTGACTTTCAAGGAGTTTACCCCTGTCCTGTCTGTCGGGTAGGTAAAATCTATCCGATGCCGATGATGGAGACTATGGCTTGTGATTTCTGCCATGAAATTTTTACGGTTAACGTAGAAAAACAGCAACTCAAGATGCCTGCTCGTCAACCTCCCCTGATTTGGCGCTGGAATGGCTGGAACTGGACAGAAGCTCAGTTAGAGGGGGTGGCTTTAGGTTGGGGTTATGGGCTAGCCGCAGTTGCCTTTGTGGTGCTGCCTACAAGTTTAATTGCTCTAGTGGCTTACTACTTTCCGCCTGTATCTGATGATCCAATTAGTTGGTTGCCATACATCTGGACTATCCTAACTTTTTTGTCACATTTATCCATTATTCTGTGGATTTGGGTGGAAATTTATCAGATTCCCGTGGGGGCATATTTCCGAGCTATCAACCGATGGAGGAGCGGTTAAAGGGAGGTGCAGGGGGTGTGGGAAGTGTGGGGAGTGTGGGAGGTGTGGGAGGTGTGGGAAGTGTGGGAAGTGTGGGAAGTGTGGGAAG
>NZ_CAWUOL010000031.1:0-46190 GCF_963923915.1 Nodularia chucula CCY0103
TCTTTACAAAACTTTACAACGTGTCCCATTTTGCACGTATCTCGGCGGACACCCATCTAGAATCACCGCCCCACAAATAGTATTCTCTATTTCAGCGTTTGCTTATGCAGGAATCAACACTGTATCAATTACGTGAATAACACCGTTATCAGCAGCAACATCTGGTTTTGCAACAGTGGCATCATTTATCTTTTGCGTTGCATCAACAGCAGATACTATCAAATTTCCTGGCGGGGCAAGTGAGAATTTCAGTGTCTACTTCAAGTTGGAAGTTTTTACCAAAATTCATCCAGAAATCTTACTGCTAATCCCTAGTACCATTAGCAACAATTGCTACCGTTCCATAAAATTTACAACGTGTCCTATTTTGCGCGTACCCCGGCTGAACCCCTAGTAGTCATATTTTTTACTTTACACCCAACCAATTTTGCTGTTCTAATCGCTGCCAAGCTTTACGTATATGCGCTGACTTAAAAATAGTTCTTTTGCGATCTGTCCAGGAGTGGACTAATTCTATAGCCTGTTCACTGTCTGGGGCTGGGTTGGTTTCTTGAGTCCCTACCCAGTGAACTGTGGCTAATAATTCCATGCCATAGGGGGTTTCAAAGCCAGTGATTAAATTGCTAACTCGCTCTAAGCGTTCCTGGGCTGATGGGTCATGGGCTAAAAATGTCTGTGCAGCTTCTCTTCCGGCTGGTAAGACGTAAATCTCCGCGCTTTCTGCCTTGGCTGTGCCATCCCCATAGCCGCGTATGTAATGCCCTTCTATGTGTCTTAAAACATGATTCAGGTTATGGGCATAGGGTCCATATTTATGTTTGACATACTCAAGGCGCAGGGGTTCACCGCCTACTTGCAAAAAGTAGGCGAGTTTTTGGATTTCTAGTTTGGTTAATTCGTAACCTGGAATTCCGTATAATTCCAGAAGGCGAATGAACAAAGCACGGGCGCGAGTCATATTTGGCTGTTTGCTGGCCACGGGCATTTGTGTGGCTGCGGGTGCGCCACTTGGTTCAAAGATAATCACGTGGATATCTGCCAGGGGGGCAAAGGCTGATTCTATCAAGGGTTTTACTACAGCCCAGTCCAAGCCGCCGTTACCGCATCCTAGTGGGGGAATGGCAATGGAGGTGATGTTTAGTTGCTGTACTTGGGCGACTAATGCCACCAGTCCGGTTTTGATATCATCTAATTTGGATTTACCTTTCCAGTGGCCTTTGGTGGGGAAGTTAATAATATATTGAGGGTTAAATAAGTTACCTGTGGCGACGGTAAACATTTGCCCCGGTTGCACAAGTCCTGCACGACAGGCTTTTTCGTATTGGCGGAAGTTTTCTGGATAAGCTTGTTTAAATTGCAAGGCGATACCTTTACCCATGACACCGACACAATTCACTGTGTTTACTAGGGCTTGGGCTGGTTCTGTTAATAGGTTGCCTTGCTTAATTTCAATCATTGTTTTTAAGGGATTAAATAATTTTAATCGCTGTTTATCTGGCTGTATTTTGTGGGGTAGTTGCTGATTGGTAATAATTGATTGCCGATTACTGATTATCTATGACTGGATGAACTAGAAACTGTTTTTACATCAATATTATTTTACTACTTAATGGAGTTATTGATTAAAACTAATAATAATTTGAAATAATATTTTACTACTTGATGGATAATTTTAATAATACCAACTGGGATAAATATTTACTGGTGTTTGTAGATTAAAGTTAGTGAGGATTTGTTGTACTTGTTGAGCAATGGTATGATTGATTACGCCTATTTGTTGAATCAAGTTCCAAGGGCAATTTTCATGGACTAAAAATTCTGCTTGTCTTCTGCATTTGCGGTTGGGGTCATCTTCTGTATCAAACCAATATTTTGATTTCATTAATTGCCAATCAATGACAGATTCTAAATCAGATAAGTTATCATAAAATTCGCTATACGCCATGATAGCGTGTCCATCTGTAAAAGCAAAGTTTAGACGAGAGTTTTTAATGGTGTATGCTTCTGAAACTAGATGAATAATTGGCTGTTGTCTACCGCTATAAGTAGCTACGTTTTGTTTATGAATGGCATAAAGCATGGGGGAACGTGGGGCAAAATAAAAGGGAACGTAATCATGTAAATATCCCCCGGCACTACAGGGGACTTTTGTGGTGGCACGTCTATCTTGGATTTGTCCGTGGGCGATGTCAAGATAGTTGGTTTGTTGTGTCTTGAGTCTACTATTTGCTATCAATCCCCCACTGGTTAATATGGAGGTTAAGTTATTAATATGGGTGATGTGATAAATCAGTGTAGACATCTGAACAATTGCAGATACAATAATTAATATAAATTTACGCCGCCCAACGGGTATTACTGTAATCAACAGCTTCTTTAGTTGAAAGTTTGACGCTTGAGTTATTACTACGAAGATAAAATACTTCTTCTTCTTTACCGCTTTTATCTTTAACTTTGACGTACACAGGTTTGGGGGAAGGTTTAACAATTACTCGACACACATCCTGTCCACTGACTTGATGAAAGGTAATTTGGAAGAGTGTACCACTATCTTTACCTATTTCTCTTAACAGTAAATCATTATTCAAGAACAGCATATAGCCGTCATTGTTTTGTTTTCTCAATGTTTGATAATCATTTTTCAAGCCCAAGGGTTCGCCGTCGTCATCTATTCCAATTAACAATGTTCCCCCATCTGCATTTAAAAAAGCAGCAACGGTTTTGACAATTTCATGTTCCATTGCTTTATCTTGTTTGTTATCACGCAGATTCCAACGGGCTGTTGATTTAAATTCGATGTTTGAACCTTCTTCTTGTTGAATTAATTCGATAATTTCTGCATCTCCAGACATTGGGGTAAAGGTGCGATAAGCTTCTAGTGCTGATTGTTTGATAAATTCTGGAACAATGGGGAATGTGGTGAGAATGTAACTAAATTCTTCTTCTGTAAAACCGTAAAGATGGGCTATAATTCCATCTAGTTCTGCACGCAGTTGAGCGCGTTCTGTTACGTCAGTTACGCCGTTTTTATGAGATTCTAGTCCTACTTCTTGGGCGAGTTCTTCAAATTCTGGTGTATTACAAATAAGTTTAACAGCACGTTCTACTATTTCATTAAAGTATTTATCGCCTTCTGTTAAGCGTGGAACTGGTAGTTGGTAGATATAAAACATATTAATGTTTGCAGACACCATTTGACGCAGTGCGAAATCAACACAAAAACTATTAAGTATACCACAAATAAATATTGTATGTTCATTACGATCTGGTACTGCAATATTCAAAGAATTACCACAAAAAACTTTTTGAGGTAAAACTGTTCCAATAAGAGTTCTAGAATCAGTGCTTCTAGCAATAGACCTATATGCGAAACGGTAATTTTGATAATCTAATTTTTGACCAATATCGCTTTCGTTTCTTTTTAATAAAACTTGTCTTCCTTCTTTTTCATCTACCCAATATCTAGGTTCAGCATATTGGTGAGTAAACTGACGAATCATTTTACCTTCATAAAGTGGTAATCTACCTTTTATTTGTTGCTTGAATAAATTTTTATCATCAGTCATATTAAATTCACGATGTAATTCCAGATTCCACTTACCGTTTATCTTTTCACCCAGTAAAGGAAACTTGAGCATTTTTTCAGCAATAGAAAATTCTATAGAACTTTTGAACTCTATCACTGAAAGAGAATCCGGGGAGAGACGACGTACAAACTCCAAACTGATATTTATACTTTCATCATTTGGAAACTTTTGCAAATCCTGGACATCGTAACGCATAAATGCAGCAGGGAATTCTTGGGTTATTCCACCTTTTTCAAAGGTAAGTACAACAAACTTAAAACTACGATGAACTCCTTCAAAAATCTCTTTGCGATTCTCAAAGCAGAATAGTCCAGTAACTTGAGTATGATTAAACAACATTTCTCGTAGTTTTTTAGCCCCTAAGTCAGTATAAATACCGCTAGGAATAACAAGTCCACATTCACCACCTGAACGTAAAAGGTTAAAGCATTGTTCCACAAATAGTTTATAAAGATTGATGTCTTTACCGTGGCGTTTACCGCTAATTATAGGAACTTGATTTTCATATTGGTCTGCAAATCTAAAATACTTTCTTTGATGATTATAATCACTTTGATACTTAAGCCATTTTTGTTGAAATTTTGTATCTGACAATAAACGATTTAATTCTGCCTCAAATTCTTTAACATCCATTTTGTTTTTTGAGACTATATCACTATATTCAGAACAGAATTCTTTTGCATTAGGTTGAAAAGTTTCCCAAGGTGGGTTTGTAATAATTGCATCAAAACCACCTCTTTCTAAGACTTTATCAAAATGATATCCCCAGTGAAAAGGCTTTAATTCTTCAATATATTGATTATTCAAAGCCCGCTTCTTAGACTTTCCAGTTAATTGGACTTCCTCATATTCAATACTCAACCTACTAAACTCATTCAACAATAAATTATTTAACTTTGCCTGGGATTGCTGATTGAGTTTATCAATATCCTGACGCAACATTAATAATCTATCATCTTGATCTGTTCCATGTTCTTCACCAGGAAGAAAAGCGTGTTTTTTATACAACTCAATGGATTCATTCTTTTCTGCTAAAATCTTTTGATAATTATCTGCTGCTAAAGCCTGAAGTAAATTCCCTTGTTTCGATTCTCCGACAGCATCAAAAGCAGTTTCATCAACACGAATTAAACCAATCAGAGAATTACCTGCCATAATATTAAAATCAATATTAGGCAATGGTTCTAATTCATCAACAGTATGAGCAGAAGCAACCAATTCTAAAAATAACCGCAGTTTGGCAATTTCTATTGCTTCCGGCATTATATCAACACCGTAAAGGTTATTAGTAATAATTTGTTTTTTAATATAATATTGTAGAGAAGCATGGGCGGCTCGTTCTTTATCTAAACGCTGTTTGAGGCTCGGATCTTTAATTCTGATTTCAATCGTGGCAATGACACTAGAATAAATATAAATCAGAGTTTGCATTGCGGCAATTAAAAATGCTCCAGAACCACAAGCTGGATCTAGTAAAGAAAGATTTGGTAAAATATCATAAAGTAGACGTTGACATAAATTACCATCTAGTTTGGTGATTAAATCATTAATACTGTCAAACTTGCGGGGTGCTACTAAATGGTTTACTTGATCTAAAATGAGTTTGTTAATTGTGCGATCGCATAAATAAGCTGTAATCTCTGGACGAGTATAATAAGCCCCGAAAGCCTTTTGGTTAATATACTTTTCAAAGATATATCCCAACACATAAGGATTAATTTCATTATCCTTACCTCCTGGTGTGTCGTCCAAATTCCAGGAGAAATCAGCAAATAAATTTAAGACGTTTTCAAAAGCAGAATCAGGAATAAAAATATTATTGTATTCTTGCTCAATTTTATGTTTTAAAAATAACCCACCATTCAAGTATTTTACTTCACCAATTAATGCTTTTGTCGGTTCGGGACGCTGATTATCTTGTTTAGCAAAACCTTCAAAAAATAAAGTATTTAAAAATTCTTTATAGAATAAATTTTTACCTCTTTCTTTACTTTTTGTAAGTTGATTTTGCAAATAAAGAGTATTATCATTATCATTTATAAAGCCTTTTATAAATCCCTTTCGTTGCAGAAAATAGACAAACATCAAGCGGTTAAGTAAAACGGAGGTATACCAGCGTTTATCTGCTTCATTTTCAATACCCTTAATTAAGCCTAAAAAAGAAGTATGCTGTTCTTGAAATTTATTGAAAAAGTCCTTAGTTACCCGTTCAACATTAAAACCTCTTTGCAACCGATCCGCAATATCAATAACTGTAATTTCTTCAATTTCTTCAATTGGAACTCGCAAAGCACTAATTTTACCTAACAGTAAATCTCCTGCTTGAGTTTTTACATAAACATGATCACGAGGATAAATCTTACTTCCTTCTCGTTTCACCCAATACCATAAAGATTGAGTAAGATTACCATCAATACCATCAATAAAAATTAATAAATTTTCTAAATGTAACTGGGCAATTTCTCTATAAATTGCTTCAAGAATATTGGCATGGGGAATTTGTCCAGATTCAGATGTGATTTCAAACACAACTGCCCCGCACTTTTCCGCTATTTTAGAACGGGTGTAATTTTGTCCATCAACTTCCATCACCACAGGTTTCTCTCGTCTTGGAGAATCCCACCCTAGCTGATAGATGAACAAGTCCTGAAAGTTAAAATTTTGTAACAGTTCGCGGCATTGCGTGAAATCAATACTCATATATTTTTACACTAAGAAACTTCGTTACCCAGCTATAGCCCCAAAAAACTCTTCAGTAGAGTACACCCATTAGTTTTAGATTATACGCAATACCTGTTATAAATGTCATGCTGAAGAGATTTAAGAGTAATTTACGCTTGAAATAATCCCAATGAACAAATAATCTGGGGTTCTCGCTTCTCTACTTCCTCACTGACAATGCACAAGCGGTCATCCATTCGCAGTGCTACCACCAATTCCGACAACTGCTGATTACTGATACCGCTTCTGAGTTGACGGTTGAGAGTATCAATTGCTGACTGTCGCAAGGGATAACGATAAATTTCGTCAACTGCTTTCAGGAGTTCCTCTGTAACAAAAAGTGTACCTTTCATCTCCTTAGCGTAACTTTTAAGTCGTTCATAGGTACGAAACCTTGCACCAGAAGGTCTTCCTAACTGACCTCCGGCATTTGTTTCTTCCTCAGCAATTAATTCAACACCCTTTTTCACTAACTCATGGTGCTGTTGATTTTTAGGTATAGCTGGTGTAGATTCAAGACAGGCAGCCGCCCGGAGAACTCCCAATTGGGATTGAGTAACACTGTTAGCTTCCCTGTCAACATAAATTAACGAATCATTACCATCAGTGGTTTTCATATAAAGTAATACGCCCTCTGGTTGCACAGGTTGGGGGGTATGGGCGCGGGTAGAATAAACCACATTGGACATTTCTTCAATTGTCTTTTTCAAAGCTGGGTTATTGTCAGTGGCTTTTTTCCAAATCTGAAATGCTTCCGAAGTTAAATCTACTTCGGCATCTTCTTCACCATCCAAAATTCCCGATTTCTCATTATATAAATCAAGAATTACTTGAGTAGAATCATCCTCAAAAAATGCTTCATCTGTTCCTACTACTTCGGCATTTTCTTGGAGTCTTTGGCGGAGTCTGCCCCGTAAATTAATAATGCGTTCTACCCCTTCGGCTGGGAGAAAAGAATAACAGAGAATTTTTTCTGCATTTTGTCCAATTCTATCTACCCGTCCCGCCCTTTGAATTAAGCGAATAATTGCCCAAGGTAAATCCCAATTAACAATAATTGCACAATCTTGTAAGTTATGGCCTTCGCTGAGAATATCGGTGGCAATTAAAATACGCACTTCTTGTTTTGATGTCACCTGTTCTCGTTTACCATTACTCACAGGGCTAAATCTGCCAGTGATTTCTGTGGGATTTTTAGATTGTCCTGTAACTTTAGCTAAATTAGTAATATTTCTAGTTTGCAAATTTTCAGTTAGATAGTGAACTGTATCTGCAAATTGCGTGAAAATTAGGACTTTCTCATTAAGGTGAGTTTTGGTTAAAAGGTTAACTAGGGCAGCAAGTTTTGTATCTGTCTGAGGTTTCCATTCTCCAAATTCTTGTAAGATATTGATTAAAGCTTTGGCATCTGCTAATAAATCACGTTTTAGTCTTTTTACATCAAATAGTGTAGAACGCAGCCACTTAAATCGCCGTTGATATCTGGTTGTATATTCTTGGTAAATTGTTTCTGCTTTTTGACGAAAACTCTTTTCTGTTACACTCATATTTCCCGCTTCCTCTTGCAGAGGTTCGGTGCTGGAATCATCTTCCTCTGTTTCTGTATCAAATAAAGTTGCTGCAACAGAATCAGCATCTTCATCATTATTCCTAGTATCTAATAACTCCGCATCCTGAGTACCAATAGGAATATCTAAACCCTGTTCTATCGCATACAAATAAATGAAATTACGTAAAATGTGGCGTTCAATTGATTGAATAAAAGCAATACCGCTACTTTCTAGACGTTTAAATAAGTTGGTACGGGAAAAACCCATTAACCTTCTACCACCGCGAAATAAACTATTTAGTAGGCGTTGCTCGGCTTCTGTAGGCGGTTGTTTATGTTTGGCAATAATGTAATTACCAAGCCCATAGCGAGGTAAATTAAGTTGATTAATGGCTTCTACTATTGATTCAGAATAAAGTCGAGAGTATGGATCTGAATTTGAATTTTCTAAGGTAAACTTAATGGTACGAGGTATGCGGTCTGGGAAAAAAGAACGACTGCCATCTGCAAATTTTAAATATTTCCGCCCAGTTTCATCAACATTGGCATAATTATCTTTAATAAATGAACGAGTCCGCCGTACCATGTAGCGTTTCATCAATTCTCGCCAGTCATCAGGATGTTCGCTTTTTTCAAAAGCTGCTAAAGACCGTACAGAACATTGGTGCTTTTTAATAAACTCTAATTCTCCTAATGTTCCGCCACCCAGTTGATTAATTAAAGCTTCTGGTCTAAATCCCAAATTTTCGTCTTCTGGCACAAATAGCCGCAATTGAGAAGAAAGGTCTAGATAAGTTTTATTATAAGGAGTTGCAGATAAGAGAATACATTTACTTTCATTAGCGGCGATATATTCGGCAATTGCCCGATAACGTTTTCCTTCTCGGTTACGTAAATTGTGACTTTCATCAATTAATACAACCCGGTATCGGCGTAAGTCTGGTAATTGATTCTGGACTTTGCTAATTGGCATTACCTTAGCGTATAGCCGATATTTATCTACATACTCCTGCCACATCTGCACTAAGTTTTTTGGGCAAATAATCAGTGTTTCTAAATAACAATCTTCCTGTAAGATTTTTGCTAGGGCAGTTCCCACTAAAGTTTTCCCTAAACCCACCACATCACCAATTATTACGCCCCCGCGCCTGGTAACATGACGCGCTGCTAACTGAACTGCTGCTTTTTGGAACTCAAACAAGTTGTTAAATTCACGGGGAATGCGAAATTCAGAAAGTCCAGCGATGGCTTCATGGGATAAATGGTAAGCAATCTTGAGGTAGATATGGTAGGGAGGTATTGATTCTGGTCTTGCCCAACTCTCATCAATAATTTGGGCTAGTTCTTGAGAAATATCTATACAACCATAATCCTTCCAACGGTCATCAAACCATTTTTGTAATTTATTACAAGCATCATGATCTAAAACGTCAAGGTTTAATTCTCCTTGCTTTGCCAAACCAGGAAGTGTGAGGTTACTGCTTCCTAAAAATCCTACTGTGGGTATGTTCGTGTCCTGGCGATGGACAAGATATAATTTGGCATGGAGAGAATGACGCAGAAACAGTTTAATAACTAATTTTTGGGTTTTTAGTTGGTGACTTAACCGCCTTAACCCAGCTTCATCTTGATTAGTAGGCGCACCGATAGTCAACTGCTGGCGAAATTCAGAGGCCATGCGTTTTTTGAAGCGTACAATGGCACTGTTATCAATTCTTCCTTCACCAGTACCCAGAGAAAATGCGGCATGAACTTCATCACTGGGTAAATTTTGCATCCCAATTAGTAATCGACAACAAGCGAGATGCCCACCAATATATTGTTCAATTAAATCATCTATTTTTCGCCAACCTCTAAGATTGAAATAGCCGACACAAAAATCTGCTCGATAGGAGACTTGAAGCGTATCTCTTAATATGGGCAATAATTGTAATTCTATGTTATCAAATATACGGGGCATAATTTTCTTGCTACTGTGAGATCCGTATTGGAGGTTTTTTTAGACTTTTTAATCAAGTCTTACTACTCTCCATCCTGACTGATTCCCTACCCTTCCAGATTTGACAAAGCCAAAAGAACCACGGACAAACTGCTGTTCCCCTTCCTTGAGTTTTGGTTTACAACCAATCAAGTCTTCTACTTCAGTAGATGAAAGAATCCAGCCCGCTTTTGCTGCTTCCTCAAGTGCTTTGAGATGTTGTAAGGGGTCAGACGGTTTGAGGTGACGGGCGATGCCTTCGGCGAGCGGAGCTATCGCTTCCACCAAAGCTATCAACTCACTGGCTGCTGTCTCTGACTGCCCAGTGGTCAGACTGGACGTGTCTACTCTGTCCAGTGGACTAAAACTAATGTCTACTTGTCCAGTGGGGGTGTCCATCGTGTCCACTGATCTAGGGGATTTAAAATCATCCATCTTCCCCCCATCTTTAATATGTTGGTGCAGCTGATCTAGTAGTTCTACATCAGTTGCATGAACGTAAGATTTATTACCTTGTTTGAAGGGTTTAATATCCAGTGCTTCCAGTCGGTTATAAACTGCCTGCTTACCAATAGCGTATCTATCCTGTAGTGCAGTTACAGGAAACGGATCTATTTCTACTACCATAACTGTCCAGTGGACTAACTAGACCTGTACAGTGGACAGTCTAGCATAGGACTCTATAAGTATAAATCACCAGCAAAAGCTACATACTAACGCAAGGCGAAAGTCAAAAGGTTTGTATTTAGCAGAAACACAATGTAAACGGCTCAAAGGTATATATTTCGTTAACGATGACACCCGATTAACCCAGACTTATGAATCAGTCCGACAACACTCACGCTACAACCCGCATTCTGTCGTTGGTTGATAAGACTTGCTTATGCTTGCACCAAGATGACCAAGTACAGGTATGGTCTCCGCTCTGGCTTGGCACTAAATAATTAGGGACTTCCAAAAGTGGATGCACCCCTCGCTTGTTTTAGTGAAGTAGAAGATAAAGTTCATTTTGTCTATTATTTACGTGAAGCTAAAATGTTTTGTAAGTTTTCGGAAGCAGCTTTCTCTATTGTACGTGAAGGGTTTCGTATTAACTTAGTGCCATTTCTCTATATGATATAGAAACAATACTCTAACCAAAATAGTAAATAATACACGTCACCAAAGTATATCCGTGGTTGACAGTGAAGTACAGTTATTCTTTCAATAACACTTTTTGTGACCTGATTACTATCGTTATATATATTCCAAATTCCAAGAATCATTATACATAGCATTCCAAGAGAAAAATAACGCAGAGCAGCTCGATACAGATCAAGCATAAAATCTGTTACACGCTCATTGTAATCTTGGGATTTGAGCATATCATTACATAATTCTTTTTTTGCATATTTTGGTTCTAAAAATATATAACTATAGTCAACTGTTTGGCTTCTCTCAACTCCAAAATATACAGTCAGTAAATATATGGTAAAAAATAGCAAAATAATAGGAAAAATAGCTAATTTTCCTATAGATTTTGCAGAAGCAATGCTGGTGGTACTTGAGACTAAACCAAGTAAAATAGAAGTTAAGGTTAATAATGTACGTGCCTTGGTATCTACCGCAACTCGACGTTCTTTAGTTTCATCATTTTTATATTTTAAAAAATCAATTTTGTCCTCGGTTATTTCTATCTCTGCTGAAATCAGATCAACCTCTTTAGTAGACTCATATTGTCTATTTTTGACTTCTGATAAAGTGCATTCAATGATTACAAGGCGCATTAGTACCCATTTGATATAAGCTGGGAAGTCCATATCTAATTTATGAAGGTTTTTTTTGCATGGATTTCAACAATGGGCTTGCAATATCGGTTACACCCTCTAAGTCTAGCCAAGCCCACTGACCATTAGGATTAATTTCAAAGAAAAACCACTCAGCATCTATACTAATTGCCATATCAATAGCTGCAAATCGCAGTCCATAGGAACGACAAAAATTTAAAATCTTATTCTTGAGTGGAGATGGCAAATCGATAGATTCATATAGAACACCGCTCATGTTACTTCTGCGTATATCAATTGCCTGTAATTTATCTTGCTCAGAAGGAAGAATTGCAATAGCGATAGCTTCTTCATCTATAACATTCACTCTAACATCACATAACTTCTCTACTTTTTCTTGAAAGAGATTTGGACACAACGATAAAAATTCTCGATTTTCATAAAGTTTATCTATTGTGACCTCATTTGTGAAAATTATTGTATCTTCTTGAGGATCATCTCTTTCAATGTATCCATGCGAAAGTGGTTTGATGACTAACCTCTCTTCACATTCTTTCCAAAACTGGATAACTTGCTCCCAGGATTGAGTAACTAAGGTCTTGGGAATTGTAAGCCCTAATTTCTTAGCACGACTCAGTTGTTCTAATTTGGATGAAGCTAAAGCATTGTTTCTTGGATGGTTAATCCATAATTCAGCAGGAATATGCGAAAGAAATCCTTCAATGGCTGCACTCCATTCACTACGAGTATGTGCTTGCTCACCCTTCTCAAAATATTTGCTTGTTGGAAACTTAAGTGGCTGTGGTCTTCTGTACCATACAGAAGTTATTTCCTCTGGCACTAACTTTCGATGATCTAAAGAAAGTGATAGTTTGTTAGGTCGAAATAGCAACTCTGCCTTTTCGATTAGCTCATCAGTATTTAGTCTGAGGTAACTACATCTATTTTGCTCTAGTTTGGAGCAAATATAATCTACTGTCACGTCTAATGAATTTGAAAGAACTACTATCATTCAACTCTGCTATCTTGGAATCACAGTGAACTTTGTATACGAGTAATCAATATCTGGATTTTCTCTTGTTCTTGTAGAAGTCTGAGTTCCACGATTATCTGGATCTTGATCGGGTTCCTCACGAGAATCTGTCCTAGTTTGAGTGCCAAGTAAAATATTAGTTGAGTGAGTATCTCCCTTTTTCTGAAACACTTTTTCTTGATATAAAGATATGAAACTATATTTCATAGTTTTACTCAGTTAAGATATGTTTTTCAAAGACGAAATTGTTTGTAAGAATATTATAGCTAGTCAAAGAGCATTATAGCTAGTGTAAGCAGTGTGAGCGCACATTTCATTTCATTGATTTTGAATGGTCTGTTTATTTACGCCGATTTGTACTAGTAGGGGCTATTAGGGGTTCAGCCGGGATAGCTGTAAAATGGGACATACTGTAAACTTTTGTAACATATATCAATCAAAACCCTTGATATACGGTTGCTTCAATACCAAACTTTACTGGACTCCTCCAGTTGAAACATTTCCAAAAATGATTGTTTATGGGCAAGCTTGAGGCACTGAAAAGGGTAAAAAGTTGATTTTACCGTGCAAAACTTTCATTGCCCCAATATCATTTATGGGCAAGTTGGTAAATCAATAAAATACGCTTTGCAACAAAAATTTACAACGTGTCCTATTTTGCGCGTACCCCGGCTGTACCCCTATTATGTTCCCGGACGATAGCGAAGCGCTGCTGCAAGCAGTTCGCCTAATATTTCTAACTTTGGGCGATGCCTCATGGCTTTTGTAGAAGGATTAGAAATCTGTGTTACCCTTGAACTCACTCTACATCCGAAAATGCAAGTGCTGCTCGCTGAGGAAGAGTGAAATAATTTCTTTTCGCATCACTTAAGTTTTCTTTGAGGTATGTCTTCCTTCACTCCACCGCGTGACAGAGATGCATGGAACACCATTAGAGGTTATGTCTACCAAGTTGACCTAACGATTGAGCGTTGGTTAAAGTTGCAAACCGGACAGACCCTTGAGCTTGAGTGTGGGGAAGACATAGATATTGTCTCTCGTTCCCTGACAGCCACTCCAGAAGAACAACATCGGCTGTTAGAACAGGTCAAACATCGCGAGAGTTCCATTACCCTTAAAACTCCTGAAGTAGTAACCGCCATTGCCTGTTTTATTGAGCATTACCAGACAAACCCTAGTGCCAACCTGTTATTTAGGTTCACAACCAACACCCAGGTTGGCAAAGAGAAACTTTCGCAAATACCAAAAAAGATTCCAGGCTGTGATACCTGGAAGCAAATTCCAGGTATCACAGCCTGGAAGCAAATACACCAAGGGCATTTACAACAGACGGCACTTCTCGAAGTTCTAAAAGGTATTCGTATAATCCTAAACAAGGTTCAGAAACCTGACAAACTTCATAACGATACTTGGCAAATTTTTCGTGAATTTATTGCAACTGCCAGCGACGAGCAACTCCTTGACCTAATTCGCAATTTTGAGTGGAGTACAAATGCGCCTCAAGCTCAGTCATTAAGCCCGATCCTGCAAAAACTGCTTTTAGAACGACAATATGCAACAGACAATCTCCAGGCACAAGAGCAATACCAACGGCTTTTTCTATACGTATTCAAACTGCTTTCGCAGCGTGGAAGTAAGCAGTTAACTGTAAATGAGCTAACCCAGCAACTTTCTCTGCCAACCCTGAGTGAAAGCGATCGCGATCTGCTAAACAACCTTTGGGTTTGGGTTCAGGCGATAGAATCTCGTGTTAGTACTTTAGAGCAAGGTTTATCACAAACTAATCAGGCAATTACGTTAATAGATGCTGAAGTACAACGTCTAGCTAGAGAACAAGGCATTAATGCATCTATCAGGTACACTGTCAGCACACCCATTCTGGATATTCCTCCATCTGTTAAGCATCTCAGCAATAGAGTAGAAACCGTAAATATTTTATTAGGTCTTTTTAATAACCACACTTGGGTAGCAATTCATGGTGGTGCTGGCACAGGGAAAAAGCAACTAGCAATTTTAGTAGTTCATGCTAGGGATGTTGCGGCTCTCTGGCTGTCGTTGCGCGGTTTAACTATCGAACAAGCTTGTCTTCAACTAGACATAGCTTGGGAAGCATTGATGGCATCGTCATCGCAAATAATTGTTTTATATGATATACCGCGACTTTTAAAAGGAGATAAGCTTTCGGAACGATTACTTCGACTAGCCAATCTTTGTCGAGGTAAAAATATTTATATTTTGTCAACTAGTTGTTATGAATTCCCACTTAGTTTACGTGAATACTTTGATGACCATACACTTCATGTGATAGAAGCACCACTTTTTAGTAACCAAGAGGCATATGAAATACTTTTAGCTTACGGCGCATCTCCTTCTGTTTTAAATACTAAGTTTGTTAATTTTATTAACAACTTGGCGAGGCAAATCCCTTGGCTGATTACTGCCATTGCACGATACTTGCATCAGCAGAATTGGCAATTCACCGACGAGGTTCTTACAGGGTTATTCAAGAGTGAGTACACAGCAGAACTCAATAACGAAATAATTAACAGATTATTAGTCACTATTGAAGAACCGGAAACTAGAGAACTCTTATATCGACTCAATTTGGTGCAAAGAGATTTTAATCGAGAAGACATACAAGCAATTGCGTCTGTTGAGCCAATTGTGGAACGATATCCCGAACGTCTAAATGCTCTGATGGGACTTTGGGTGCAACGCAATACTAACAATCGCTTACGTGTTTCACCACTAGTAAAGGCACTGGGAAGTGATAATTTGCTGTCGGAAACACGTAAGATATGTCATCTAAGATTAGGTGAGCGATTTATACACCAAAATCATCAATATAATCAGTACGATGCTATTGATGCCTTGATTCATTTTTATAATGCAGAAGCTTTCAATAAAGCCGGTACAATACTAATTTTGGCTCTTTACGAGTTGGATAAAATAGACGAGCTAGTTGATGATGGGGGTCTGTTATTACTATGGTGTAACCAACCACTACCTGAACAGATGGATTTAGGGCTTCGTATATATGTACGAGGATTACAAGTTGCAGTCGGACACAAATACAATCTAAATACTACCTATCTAGTTCAGAACTTAGACAGACTTCTAGAACAAGCATCGGAAAAAGAAGCTTGGGCTGTAATTGGTTCTGTAGCTCTCGTAAATCGAGTACTTAGTCAATCAGACCCAGTACGTGCTAATCACTACTTGCTAACTGGACTACAACTACTGGCAAATGGACAAAAGCCTGATGGTAGCAAGTTAGTTTTCACTAGCGAAGTACGGTGGGAGTGGTTACTTTGGGGAAATATCCGTGGCATTACAACTGCGGAGCATTTGCAAAGCTGGGTGAGTACTATAGAATATCTAACTCCCGAACAGCGACAAAGTGTTTTTACCTCTGCACTTGCTGAACTAGGTTGTTTGCTGGTATCAGAAAATTTATGGCTGCAAGAAGCTGATAAGCCAAGAGAGCAACAACAATGGCAGACGCTTCTTGTCACATTTAAAGAATTAGCAGAGACAGCTTTTCAACTAAACCTAGAGTTACTATGGGCTTGTACAATACGTTCTCAAATAGTTGTCTTAGCAGAATATTGTCACGACTTAAATACAGCAGTAGCAGTAGCTGAAGAAGCTATTGCTACTGCCTCTGATGACCCTCGCGTTCAATTTTTAATTAAAGAGTGTGTAGGTAGACAGTACCTTTATGTAAACCGCAATGATGAAGCAGTAGCTTGCCTAGAAAAAGCTTTAAATCAATCTATACAAGCTTATCCTTTTGTACGTATGCACGCTTTCCTCTCAGCCAGTCGTGCAATTGCTTCTCAAGAGCCTTATTTGGCAATTCAATATGCTCAACAAGCAGTAAACTTAGCACAAACATTTGAGGAAATACCAGAAACAGAGCTAGTAAAAGCGTTAGGAGAGCTTGCCATTGCCAAGTGGCTTGCTAGTGACCTAGTAGCAGCATTTGAGCCTTGGGAGCAAGCAGGTGAACATTTATTTGCTTGTAAAACAGATGCAGATGCTTGGAAAACGCTTTTTACCGTATATGCTCACATATCTGTCTACTTCACCACACTTGCAATCACTGGCTCTCCCCCAACCTTGGACGGTCAGCCATATTCAGCACCTCAGCGAGGAATTTTCTTGACTTCCCGTTCAGAAATAGTAGCAAATTACGATCCATCCCGTGATAGTGTGCTTCCAGCACAATTGGCTAAATTTGCTGAGGCAATAGGCAACGATGAATGTGCAGCTACATGGGCTTTAAAAGGTATGGATATGGCACGGACAGCAAATCAGTATTTAGCCTTTCCTTCACTTAGCATGAATGCCATCCCTCATTTACTGCTGGATAACCGCTATGCCGAAGTTCTCGATTTAGCAATTGAAGCAGGAACGATTCTGATAGCAGTTTTTTTACATACTCAATCTGGTGGAAATCCTTTGGATTCCGATCTTGATGTGGCAGGCATTCTTGGTTCCCACCCAAACGAAATGTGGCGGCAGGCAGAAGTTAATGCCTTTATCCTGGGGTTACTTCCCATCACGTTTTGCCTCAGTACAGTTGCCATCCGTCAGCCTGAGATCGCTTGGAGGCAAGCAGCAGATGTAGCTGCATTATGTCGTGAGATTAGCGAAACTTCTGACGAACAAACACACTGGATAACAGCAGCAGAGATAATAGAACAAATACACTTACAACAAGTATCATGTAACGAACTTATTCATCGCTACCAAACTTTGAATTCACAATCTAATGTACTTCAAGCAATTGGTTATTTAGCTGCAACGTTACAAGAGGGAACTACTCTTGCAAAGACGCTTGAAGTACATTTGGCTATCATGCCACTTGTGTACGGATTATTAAAACCAGGGTCTACAATCTATCGGCATATTATTCTACCTTTTATTACCACTTACTGGAAAAAAGCATTTGAACAGGTATATTTCCGATTCAATTCTCCTCAATTGGTTAGTCAGATGTTCTTCCAAGCACAGAATTTATGTGAAGAACAGCAAGCACAATTAATACTAGACACTGTTGCATATAGTCTGGGAGTCAGTCTTCCACCCGAAGCTGTTCAATGGTTAAGGGAGCAGTTTTCGGAGCCACCAGTCTGAAGTTGCATTCCTGGCATATCTCTTATGCGGCCTGCAAGTACTCGCGTACATCAACGTGTACTGAGTGTCCTAATTCTGGTGTCGCCAGTGTTGTTCCTCGACGCACAACCCTTCTCATTTTCTCATCAAGGGCAACTTGCCACCGCACAGGAACATTTTGCAGGGGCATTCCACCTCCATTCAAGGGATTTGGAGCCAGTCTAGTCCAGATCACCAGAAGCAACACCAAGACTAAAAGGATAGCCGGAAAATCTGTGGTTAGCCAATACTGGATGCAATTGGCTAGTAACTGTTAAACCTGTTAAAAATCCTGCACACAGTAAAAAACTCCGCCGCTTACATTGATTTGCTAGCAGACGATTGTAATTCATTAATGCCATGTTCACCCCTACTGAGATGTTGATTTTAATTGGTCTCTCAATTGCTTAAGCAAGTCACAGCAACCTACCAACCTCAAATCAAGTAGGAATTAAGATTATGTTAAATTTAACTATTTGATCATGGCATCCTGCCAAAATAAATAATTCTTCCCAGTCCATGAAGATAGGAGACATTGACAGCTTCTGCCATCCAAGATGTGTCACGGTGGTGGAGCTAACAAAACATCTTGAGGAACGCGATGCCTGCTTGGGCTACGCGATCGCGCTACACCTTCGTGCCAAATTGTGTAATTGGTATCATTTTTCATCTCGCCAAAACTCGCCACTGTTTCAAAGGCTAATACTATCTCTATCCTCTTGGCGAGTTTTACACTGTCGCTATTTGGCGATATTTAAAATAGCTGATTAATGTACTCATCCAGGTCACTGCGTTTAATCCGCCAACCTTTACCAATCACTTTGGCTTTTAGTTCCGAAGCTGCGATCGCATCCTTGAGAAATTCTCTAGACAAACCAGTTAACGCCTGTGCCTCTGCCATCGACAACAGTAACTTATCGGCTACTGGTACTTTGGGCTGATTGTCATTCGTACTCAGCAGCCCTTCAATGATTGATGAGAGCTTATCAATTACACCAATCTCGCCAAATTCCGTAATCTCGCCAGAGGTTTTCACCAGTTTTTCTGTTCCTGGCTGATGCTCTGTCGCAATTTGGCGAGATTCAAAGGCAGGTTTTACAGTCGGTTGGTTTAATTCTTCCTTAAATGCTTCCAGTTCGGAGGAGTCAAAGTTTGCAGTCGGGCGAGTTTTTCCTTTCTCATACTTAACGCTGATTCGCCCCTGTTGTACATAGCGCTCTAGCGCTCGAACACTGACACCAAGAAAATCTGCTGCTTCTTGTTTGTTCATGAGATTACCGCCAAATATCGCCAAATTATATCATGCCATCTGGCAGTATTTGGCGGGGTTAGAACATGATGGGGTAGCGTGCTAAACTAACTCCTTAGCTCCTTAGCAGGAATCGTCAAAGGCTGGACTTTTTGTCGCCGCTTTCCTTTAGTAGGTACAAAACGAATTTCAACAGCGTAACCAGCCCCTGAAGCCAGTTTAGCTAAAGTTTCAAATTTAGGAACCTGTTTACCAGATTCAATCCGAGCTAGCTGTGGTTGTTGAATACCAACCAACTCAGCAAAATCACGTTGATTTAAACCACTAGCTTTCCTCAGAGCAATTACTCGCCTTGCAAACTGGAATTCCGTTTCCAGTGCTTCATATTCAGCTTTTACCTCTGGATCTGCTAGGACTTCATCACGGATAGAATCCCAGGAAATTGTGTTATTCGTCATTGTTTTTGACTCTTCTTGGTTTTATTGCCTTTTAAAAGAGAAGCCTTTTCTTGTTGAATTTTCTCTCGTTCTACAAAGTCCTTCATTCGTTCTTTAGCCAATTTCAACTCTTTTCTGGGGGTCTTTTGAGTTTTTTTTTGAAACCCGTGAAGCAAGATGAACTGCTTGCCAGTGTAGGCGAAATAAATTACGCGATAGATGTTTGTGTCTTGTTCTGCTCGAATTTCATAAAGCTTGTCCTCAAGATGCTTGACGTGTGGCTCTCCTACAGCTACCCCTTGTTCCTTTAAAAGGTCAAAAATATGACCAAGCCTAGCTTTTACCTTTGCATCCTGTTCTTTAAACCAATCTAGTACTGGAGATTCCTCATTGGCAAACTGATAAAACTCAACTTTCCACTCACTCACTTAATTGACTCTTCTGATAACGCTAATGTTATCATAGCTTTTCACTCTTATTCAACAGCCTTAAAGCTTTGAGTTAAACACTGCCCATTGCTTGGGACTGATTGCCTCAATTTCAGCCTTTCGCTGCTGTACTTCGCGGTTATCGTTGTCTGTGCGATTGCCTCCGGCACGGCAAAACGCCATCGCCTCCGGCAGAGCATAGCCCATCGCCCTTAGTCAAACTATGGGTTTTAGCAATTTCATTAGATGCTATATCTACCCGCCTTTTGATCATTTCAAACTGCTTTTGTGTAGTCACTCGCCATTGGTCACGAGCGATAGCATCCAGCTTTTTACAGAGTAACAATTCAAACCGAGTATCAATTACACCCAACTGGTTTAAATGGTAAAGTTTATCGCCACATTCGCACAGCTGACAGATAGGAATGCGATCTCGATCATAATCGTAGTTCGGAACAACTAACCTGACTAAGTGCGGCTGAATCTTCCCAGTATCTTGGCAACAATAGCATTTCCAAGACGGCTGCCAAATTTCCTTATCCCCTGTCTCCGGTTCTGGACGGACTGGTAACGGCTCGAATTGTGGAAAATCTTCAATCATCATTCCTCCCTCAACCAGCTAAATTGCTTCGTCTCCCGGCACCATTTCACAAATTCATACTTTTCTGAATCGCCTGCAATGAACTGCAAGGGGTTGGCTGTCTCCTCAATAATTGCCAGCCAGTCACGAGTGCGCGGGTCATTCTCCCATTTAGAAACTTGCGCCGGGGGCGTTTTTCCCTTGGACTTGTACCACTGGCGTGATAATTCCTGCCAATTCATCTCTATCCAACGTCGGGTGAGTGTAGGGGGATTTGGTAACTGCGTGGCCTTCTGTTCCCCAAATATCCAAAATTCCTCTCTCTCTGCTTCTGAGAGAGAGTCTGTAAAGTCTGAATAAGTCTGAATAGTCTGAAGGAAGTTGGAACCTTGACCCTGAGCAGGTTCTAGAGGTTGATTTTCTGGAATGTCAGAATCCATTCTGGAATTTCGGAATTCATTCTGGGATTTCAGAATATTTTCTGGTATTTTGGAATGGATTCTGGGATTCCGGAATGAATTCTGGATTCTCAGAATCATGCTGTTGTTGAGAATCAATAGTTGAATCTTGTTGACAAAATTCAATGATGATCTTGCCACTATTAACAGCAGTCCCCAAACACTACTAAAAACTACATAAGTAATACAATTGAGACAATCAACTATTGTTTGAAATCAGCAAACCACTGGCTGCTTACGGTTTGTTGATTAAGAATGCAAAACGGCTCTCAAGTTTGACTTGAAAGCCGTTTTCACAACAGAGAAATTGACATGGGGCTTCATAGATTCAATGCAATGCCCCGGTTTCGGTATAAGTGGTTCTATATATTCCATATATCAGGAGATACAGCTAGATGGCAAAAGGTTCCGAAAAATATTCGTAACCTCACAGAGAATTCATAAATCGCACCACCTATTTGGGCTGCATACCATAACTATGTTGAAAAAGGCGTTTTTGATTTTGAGCGGGAGTAATTTTGAATTGGTTCAAAATTCCAGTCCCTGTCCAGGCTGCTGGTCACGCCTCTGTTGCTTTTGGTACTTTCTCCATGCACACAGCGTATCATTCCAATCTTTACCTTTTGGTTTCACTCGCATGGCATGATCATGATGTAACTGTTCCATGATCATTCGTGCCGTCTCATTCCCCAAATCATCATTGTCATAGGCTACTTCCACTACGGGAACAGTTTGCAGAAATTCCACTGGTAGACTTTTGTGGCTATCGACTGCCATGTACATTGTTCTGGTTTTGGGTATTCCTTGCTGAACTTCCATTTCCAGAGTAGCGAATGACATTGCCTCAATGGGGGATTTACACAATACAACTTTTTCAATTTCGCCGTTTGGTTCTCCGCCGAGTTTTAAATGAAACCACCCATCAGTACGCTTGGTTCGTTTCGCATATCCCTTAAAGGAGTTATCTTCCCCTTGTGTGCCTCTCAAAAATGCACCTGTGGTTTCACCATCCAAATTCCGCATTAAAAACACGGCGTTTTGTTGCTCGTCAGCGTAAATTAAACCTTGCTCATGAACGGCTTGGATAAAACTGGGTAGCAATTCTCGTTTCTGGGTAAGATAATTTTCGACTTTATGCCATTGTTGGTTATCCGGTGCTGGGGGTACAAATTGGGGTCTGGGTTCAAACTGTGCAATTTCAGTGGCGATTTTTTGAGCTTGGGCGATGACTGCCCTCTGTAACCCTCTTTCACCAAAGCCATCATACAGCCACGCGATCGCTTGCCGATAATTACATTGATTAACGTGCATCACCAAGTCAATAGCACCACCGCCGCCCCTTTCTTCACTGGGGTGAAAGTCATAGAATTTGGAGCCATTTATATTCATATTGTTACCCTGACCTCTCCATTTCTCCGGCTGTTTATGGTCACGGTCTAACCCCAACTGCCAAGCTACATCCTCCAGGGGCAAGTCCCGCAACTGTTCTGCCTGCTGGTTCCAGACAATTTTTTCATCCTCCAACTCCCCCACTCGCTGTTCTAACTGCTGCCGTAGCTTCTCACTAGCATTAGCTTTCTGTTCGGCGGCGCGTAATTGTTCTAGTAACAGCCTGCGGTCAGCTAACTGATGATTAATATCTTGAATTGCTTTATCAGCCTTGATGCGTTCGTATAATTGCTGTGCTGTTTCAGAAGGCTGGGGTGCAAATCGCTCTAGTTCCAAGCTCAGGGGTTCGCTGTTGACTGCTTGATAATATTTTTTAACTTTGGTGTGGGTGGCTTTACTGCCCTTCACTCCTCGTTCAATACCCAAAGGTGCAAGTGCAGCTGCATAACTATCTTGCAACTTGGATAATTTAATACTGGCTTGTTTGCCATCACCACCAAACATGGCCTTGTGGCTGAGTTGTTTGGTTTTGTCGTTGATGGGGATGATATAAGCATGAATGTGAGGAGTAACTTCATCCAGGTGCAATTCTGCCCTGACACACTTATCACCGTAATTCTCCAGCAGCCAGTTTTTTGAGGCGTTGGCAAAGTCCAACATCCGATTATTATCCCATTCGCCAGCTAGTGATGGATCATGAGGACGGAAGTATTCTGGGGATGCTGAGAGAAATATATCGCTACACAGCACTGCGTCTTTGCGTGGTTTGTGTTTTGTGCTGGTGGCTATTTTGGCTTTGACGATTTCGCTCAATGGTAAATCATCCAACTCACCAATCAACCTGATATTTTTTTTAGTGGGGTCGGCATTTGGCGTATCTTGAAGACGAGCAGTATGTTTCTCGCTACTGCCTACATTGCTGAAAGATTTGAGTTTTTCAACGCGCAGAATTGCTAAGGCTACCATTGTTTTTTTTAAAAGGGTGTGGGGGGTAGGGTGTAGGTTGTAGGGGAGAAGATGAGAGGAATTAGCATGAGTAAATCTCCAATAGCGTCTTATCAAGATCTACAAGTTTGGCAAGAGGGGATGAATTTAGGAGAAATTTGCTATTTAGTAACGAAAGCCTTTCCAAAAGAAGAAACTTATGGGATGACCAAGCCCCGTTGGGGCAGGGTGTGGGGTGTGGGGTGTGGGGTGTAGGTTCGAGAGAGCAAAGAGAACAACCCTTGGGTTTCAATCCCGGTTTTTCAAGACGATTGATTACATTTGTCAGGGTTCTAGCTCCGTCCAATGCCGGATTCACTACACCCTACGCCCTACCCCCCACACCCTTCTTTTTGACATCACAAATTCGCAGAGCGGCAGTATCTATTCCCGCCAATATTGCTGAAGGGTATGGACGAAGAACAAGAGGAGAATATATTCAGTTCCTATACATAGCTCAAGGCTCACTTAAAGAATTAGAAACACACCTAATTTTATCTAAACGAGTAAAACTTGCAGAAGCCCAAAATATTGACCCAATTCTTGTTCAGTGTCAATTAGTTGGTAGATTACTTCAGGGTCTTATTCGCTCTCTTGAAAACAAGTAAAATCCCACACCCTACACCCCACACCCTGCTCTTACCCCGAAGGGCTTACGCAACTTCTGCGTCCTGAGCGTAGCGAAGGATGGGCGCAGCCCACCCGCAGGGCGTAGAAGTGTAGTAAGTACCACCATTACCATGATACACCTGCCCGAAATCCATTTCCAGTAGTAGCCCACGGGGGGCGGTCAATGGTGCTTTCTGGGATTGTCTGGCATCTTTGGCGCGTTTACAGGTGTTTTTTACTACTAGACTACTGACTTTTCAACTGGCGATTCTAAGGGTTTTCTACTGGGGTTTTATTATCAATTAGTCTCAGTTAATGAGAATACAAATGCTGTTTTAGGGTCAATTTTCAGTCAAATTACTATCAAAAATACCTCTGTGACTTTTGGATAACAACTGGCTAATTCAACGTAGTTTCAAGGCTTTCGGGCTATTATATTCTCAACAACTTAAATTATTGACATTGTTCACGGATTTTCGGATTCACTCGACTTTTTTCAAAGACTGACACAACTCTTTTGTAACTAAAAGTATTATAAACGACTACAGAATAATTTTTTAACAGTTTTTTGAATTACATTTGCAACATCAATGTATTACTATATTCTCAATAATTTCTAGTTTGTTGAGAATACAGCTTTACAGCTAGCTGGTAAGTCATGTTTTAGGTAAATTATGGCTTCATAGGTAACTGTTAGGTCATTATCAAGAATCGTAGAATCATGCAGGAGTGCTGCTTATATGGCACGACAGCTAGCTAATAGGTCAATTTTTTGGCATAAAACATCACTACATCTAGCTGTTGTGCAAATGTATTCTAAGATGCTATTTCTATACTGACAATCTACTGTTAATCTATGTAAATAGTTGAATTTTTGAAGCCAATTATTTTTTTTGGTTTTTATTTAGTTTTTATTTGATTTTTATTTGGCTGTTGCAAATCCAAATAGAAATTTTTTTGGGCTGAAAAATTCTCAATTTAATTTTCAGCTTTTACTTTTGGGAAGTCTCACGAGATAACAATCTGATTTGATTTGGTAAATTCACTGGCGTGGTCAGGCTACTCTCAAAGGACACGGGTCAGAGAAAATTTCAGATAGATGATAGAGCGATGTGTACTAAATCTTATAAGCGCATCTCGCAGGGTATGCCAACAAAAATAAAAAAAGTAAAATAGCAGTTCTAGTTGGAAATATGTAGAAAGATACGATAAATTGTTTTCAGGGAATATTTTAAATATCTGTATCACTGCAAGTAGAACTTTCCAGAAGAAGATAAATGGTATGAGGAAAGAAACAATTGTAATCAGACGCAATCCCGAAAGTTTAGATGGCAGGATAATTAGCTATTTAAAAAATGCTCCACTGCATGAGGAACTGGATTTTTCTGAGTTAGTTATGTCTACTCTCAAAGCACATTGGTTGCCTTTGGCATTGTTCGATGAGGGTGTACGTGGGGAGAAAATGAGGCAGATTGGCATTCAGGCGATCGCTAAATTAGAAGCACAAATCAGTAACATTCGGCGAATTTGTGGCATTGCTCCTGACCCTGTTCACACCATACCAATAGTTACTCATCAGACATCCACAACAACATCAAACGATAACGCATCTACCTTATCAAACAATAACGCATCTACCTGGGGGATGATTTTAGATAATCAAGAAATAAATAACAACGGTCATAAAAATGCTCAAACCAATAATGAGGATAAGGCTGATGATAATTGGGATGACGATGACGATTGGGAATTAATGAATCTGCCACAGACTGAAGAAGAGAGAGACGCTAATCGAATACTAGGTTTTGGGCAATAAACGAGAGAAAACCATGACTGAAAAGCAAAATAAATCAAAAAATGTCAATAGGCTGGTCTTGACTTGTGATTTAGGTGGGAGTCAGACTAAAGCGATCGCACAAGTTTATCCAGATGGTATACCGATAGTATTGGCAATGTCCCCAGAAGTTGCAGATGTGAGCAAAGGCTCAATTGAGCGATTGATTCAACAAAATCAAGTTTTTCAGGGCAACACCACTTGCTTGGGATTGGGTGAAAAATACTATATATTAGGCACTTTAGCAAAAACTATGTTTGCGGGGACAGCAGCGATACGAGATTTAAAGTATCAGTATGCGCTACCCAAAATTGCGGGAATGGTGTGGCTGGCTTGTCGCAAATTTAACTTTGATTCTCCTCATGAGGTTTTCGTAAAACTTTTATTGCCTCCAGGGGAGTTAAATGATGGTGAATACTTGGCACAAGAGCTTAAACAAGTTTTAAAAACCGGAATATTTACGCCTACAGGGAAGCTAAAAGCTAAGTTACGTAATTTTGATGTTTCTGTTGAAGGGTCTGGAATTATGGCGTACCGTCGCCGTAATATCCAAGATAAATATTTTCAAAATAATATTGGGATGCTGATGTTGGGGTATCGAAATGCCAGTTTTTACCTTTCGGCAAAGGGGAATCCCGGTAAATCAGAATCAACTGAGTTGGGCATGAATTGGTTGTTAGAACAGTTTGTTGAACGTACTGCTGTGGGTTTATCTAAATATGATTCACGTTTGATTTGGGCTTTATTGGCAGCTGGTAAGGGCGATTTTGATGACCTACGTGCTTTATCACGCAAAACTACGGAGTCTGGAATAGAGTCGGACTTAAAGCTGTTTCAAAAGGTATTACCAGATGTGCGGGATGAATATTGCGGTGCTTTACTCAGATGGATCAGAAATATTGCGGTTTTGGATGAGATTGTGATTTGTGGTGGGACAACTGAGTTTGTCACTACTGAGTTAACTGAACATTTTGAGAATGAGGGCATACCGATTGTTTGGAATGGCAATGTGTCAATTCCAAAGAAGTTAGATACTCTTGATTTGGGGGATAGAGTAACTGATGTTTGGACAAGTCATATTAGCCACATTAAAATGTTGGACAAAAATTTAGGTCATGATCGTCAAGGAAGAACTTTAGTGCCAACCGATAATAACCAACCAACTTATTACAATGGCAAGGTTCCCGAAGAAGTATGGATACAAAAGGGTTTCACTCCCATGCACGAAGGGGTGTGATTTTTTAGCCAATGACCGAAGCGATTTTAGATTTTAAATTTTGGATTAAATGAAAATCTGAAATCTAAAATATTTGGTCTCAAGCCTCTGGGTTCACGCAGAAGAAAAACAAAAAGTTTTCCATGTTTAAGCCTCTTCTTTATAAGGAGAGGTTAATCCAAAATACTCGCTGCGCTGCGTACGCTTCGCTAACGTAAATCCAAAATCCAAAATTAAGTGACGCTCAGATATTCGGGTGCAAACCACAATTCTCTGCCGTCTGCAATCACCCTGCATTGTTCCCCATCAAAAGCAATCACCTCACCTGACATCCCATCAAAGCGTCCTCCAGCAGTAATCGTCACTGTTTTACCAATTAGATCCACTGGGGAATTTGATTGTGATTCTTGACACTCTACCTCTGTCAGTGCTTCAGTGAAATTTGATTGTAATTCTTGACACTGTATATCTGTCAGTGCTTCAGTATTATTTTGATTGTCTACGTAGACAATACCCGATTGTCTACGGTCGTGTAGACAATCTTTATCCTCGCTATAACAGGTTTCTTGGTAACATTCTGGGCTATTGTCTACATTGTCTACATCATTAAAGCCTTTTTCAAAGTTTGGTTTTTGAAATGCAATAAACCTTACAGAGCGTCCTTTACGTACAACTGACCCATAACCCATTTGAGCCATTTTTTCAAATAGGTCAGCAACGTAAGCCCCCGCTTCTCTAAGAGCCGCCTTAGCACGGTTTTGAATGGGGCGAGAATCTTTATAAACATCACGGGCGCTGATCCCATCAGGATGCTTACTCAGTGCCGCAGCGTGAATTTGCAACATAATTGATGCAATGTCATCGCTGGTGCTAATTTTTTCCTGCAAGATATGAAAGGCGCTGCGATAGTACTGGGCGAAGGTGACAGCCCGTTTTAAGGTGGCTAGGGACAGTGTTTTGATGTCAGTGGTAGATGGGCTGTAAAAACACTCAATCAGGTGTAAAGCCAGCGCTATCCGCAGGATGTGAGTATCAAGCTTGTTCATCCAGGTGCGGATACCAGCATGAGAAATCTGCTCGATTTGGTCGCCGATACTGTCAACAATTTTGGCAAAATACTTCTGAGCATCTGGCGCTATTTGGACTGTCTGTTCTGTTAAATTGTCCAGCCACTCATAAAGTACGGGCAGACGGTCTTTTAGCCGGCAGTAAGCCCCAGGAACATACTTTTTCTTACGTTGTTCGGGTACTGCAAACAAGAAACGGGCTTGCATTCCATTCCCGTCATTAGCATCTTTAAAAACTTTGCGGAAAACATCATTCTGGATGCCACCAGCCAGTGATACTGCTGTGCCAGCAATGCTATAACTGTTTTCAATGTCGGCGCGGTCAACAAATGTTGGTTTGTTGTCCCAAAGCTTCAGCACTAATTCTGTGGCCTCAGTTTCACTGCCGGAAAACTGATTTAGAGAACTAAACAGCCCTTTAAATTCATCCCGCGCCCATAATGAACCGTGGTTCCCTTGTTCTGACAGGCGTTTGAGGACTGATTGAATTGTGGCTACTTCAAACAGGTACTTTCTTAACCCTGGCTTTTCTGGTTCCTGGGCTTCAAAATCCCCAGCTTTTTCATACTGCACGATCGCTCGCTTGTAATCTTTAGCTTTTTCCTTATAATCTGCGTCGGCACGTAGCTGCATCTTCCTTAGCGGCCCAAAAACAAGGCTGTCAGCACGGGTTTTACCGCCGCCACTCGGCATAACGGTGCAAGTCCAGTTAATCGCAGGAATACCACCATACTCATCCAGTGTAAACGTCCCTGCTAATGACGATACGGCGGGCAACAAAGCCTGCCAAATCATCACAGGGTCAATATTCAGTTTTTCCGCATCATGCTTGATGTCGCGGGCTAGGGGCGCGGGTAATACTTCATCCCAGTTAATCCGAGTTTGGCTGTAATCCATTAAGGATTTCAGCCGGATTTCGTCTTCTGGTAATACTTCATTCACTTTTACTCGTTGACTGGAAACAATGCTTTCAAACAATTTCCGGTCAACTCTGTCTTTATACTGATGATAAAGTGAGTTAAGTTTTTGACGTTCAAAAAATTCTGAATAATTAGACTCGATAATGGTGTAGACATTGCCGACAATAGCCTGAATCATGCTCTCATCATCAACATTGGGTGTAGACAATGGCGTAGACAATAAGCCATTGTCTACGTAGACAATAGATTTTCTACTTAAATCAGATGTTGTACTGATATGATTTTGATACTTTTTCATCCAAGCTGCGTAACATCCTTGTAGCTTTTGATCATCGAGGCTGGGACCCTTGGCGATCGCGTCGGCTTTTCTCCACCAACCTTCGCGCTCCTGTGAACTGAGTGGCGGTGTGCAGCGATCGCAGAACACATCGTACAAAACCCTTGGTAGGTCTAGATGGTCAATTCCTAATTCATGGAGGCGACGAGATGTAGCAATCAGGTTCAGGCTCAGTTTCTGGGCTGCCATGTTGCGTCCACCATCGCCTGTACCATGCTCAATTAAGGCGCGGTCATCCTTACCCAAGAAAATTTCTAAGGGCGGGCGACCAATCACAGTGGGTGTTTGAGGTTTTGGAGTTGGTGCGGGCGCTTTTGTGGGCTGTTGATGGTTCAACATCAACGAAATCACCCAGTTTGGACATTTGGCCACCTCAATATCCTGGGGCGAGCGCACCCAATGATAACTACCTGTTTGTGGGTGTACAGATGGGGGGAGTACGCTTTGCAGCCCATTCCAGCGAAATTCTAGTAACTGCTCTTTACCGTCATCGTCCTTGACTCCAGTTTTGAGCTTGACTGTTTTTATTAGTTGCCAGTATTCCTCTGTGACAAAGTAAAGTAATTGTCTACGGCCTGCTTTGCCAGAGCTAAAAATTACTGTGTCGGGTAAGTCGCCATCAGAAAGCTTTTGTAGGAGTGCTTCTGCTGCGTGACCATCCGCATCAATGGCTAAAATTCCGCCTGATACTTCACCTGTGCGGATGCCGTAGCCAAAGGCTTTGCCTGATTGCAGTTCTTGAATCAGCGCCTGCTGTGTTAGTGCTGTTTCTCTTTGCCAGTTCTCACGATAAGGGCGCTTATTGTCTGTAACCGGGGTCAATGCCCAGTGAAGAGGAATTTGCTGTAAGCCGGAAATTAGGCGTGATGCGGTCGTTGGATTGATTTTTGTAGTATGCACTTTTTATTACTCCGAATTTTCTTGATAAATCCGGGTAACTCCTAAATGTTGCAATGCGATCGTAGAACTAGTTATCATAAGAACTGCGATCGCGGTTTATCTCGATAGAAAAAGGTTCTAGCCTCTCTATGCTCTAGGAGTTACCGCAATATAACAAATCGAATAATCTTGAAGCCGTTCTTAGTGCCTCCACACTCTGGGCGGCTTCTCGATTTTGCCCCTCTGGGCTACCGTGCCTATGACGTTTACGCCCTCCAGCGCTCGTATCATGGCTTAAACAAGGATTTAACTTCGTAGCATTTGTAGTGTTGTTCGGACGTGGTTGGCAGTCAATATCCAGTCTCAACTAGTGAGTCACATTCTCCCTCAAGACAGTCGTTTGGCTGATTTCCTTCGGTCAAATTACCTCCTTATTTTGTTGTACGCATCGCTGACTTCTTCTGGTGGAACCCACTCGATTAACTCGCTAGGCTGAACGCGATAAGTGTCACAAATTTTGTTCATCGCGGTTACGTGTGGAACTTGCCAGGGATTGTCATACAAAGCATAAGCTGTGGTTGCAGATAGCCTTGTATCTTTTCCAAATTGATAACGGGTAATGCCCCTATCATCAACAAACTGCTTGATCTTATTCTTAACTGGCATCAATAACAAGTAACTGATATTAACAGTTAATTTTCTTGCACTTTATCAACATTTGAAAGATACCAGTCAGTTGATAATTAGTTATAGTTGACATTATTAATAGGTTGATATTAATATAGTAGTGTCAAGGTTATCGATACGTCAATAACTTAAGGCAGACGTAAGTAAGACCCAAGCGCAAAACGCTAAGGCGAGTTCCTTTTGAGGGTTGCAAGGCTTGCAAACGCTGTTTTGACAGAATTCGACTACTCACAGCAATATCTGCGTGCGATAGCGAACGCGCTGCGTGTGCTTTGCACACGCTCATCTTCTGCGGTCGCGGTAATTGTGTGCGTCTGCATCATGACAAAGTATTGAGGCATATCAAGTGGCGCAATTACAAAGCAATCAGTGAACTACTAAACAAAGGAGAAACAATGCTGACATCTAATCAGATTAGGCGTTTACAAGCTACTGAACGCTTGCTCAAAGACATCCGAGATTCCGAGGAATTCAGGCAACTAGAATACTATCCAGACTAACGCTAGGTGACGCAATCCCAGCCCTGGGGGAACTACTAAATGAACACGAATCCCATAATAATTACAACCCCTTGAATTTTAATGATTTTGAAATAGTCAAGAGATACAGCCCTGCTCGTGGTAACGTGTTTGATTTCCGACCACCTTTTATGCAGAGTTAAGCAACGCCATCGCCAAAAACTAGGCTCATGGGTGCGTGTACGCCCTTGTAAACGAAAAGTGTCAGTATGTCTTAAAAGCCGACAAGCCCTGTTATTACGTGGTTATAGCCTCTACAAATGAGCCAAGAACATTTGTCTAAAGTCAATTTTCCAAGGTTATTGATAGTGCCTAGCTAATTTGGCGTATCAGGATAACTGTTTCTAGCTAATTTAGTCTGTCAAATAACCTGAATTTACGGATAGTCGGTCAATTCTATACACACTTAAGTAATAAAACAGAGTAAATGTGGCAACAAAAAGATATGTAACTAAGTATCGTCAACTCAGAGAAGTTTACGAACGCATTACAGGAAAAAGCATTTCAGATATCACTTGGTATCGCGTAGTTGCATCCTTGAAGCGATATTTCTCCCTAGAAATTGAATCCGCCAATGCTATGAGCATTGTTGAAACCTATGCAGGCATCAAGCGTAAATGTCCAGCCTTTTCCTTTAGAACCTCTGACTTTAGCGAACGCTGGCAAGCCTTTAAACACTTCTATGATGCCAAACACCTTCAATACACAGGTCAGCAATTCCTAGTCGCCCTCGCCGACTATCTAAAAATCAAGCTGGACGCTGTACCCCGTAGCACTCGTTATTACTGGTTTAGCCAAGCTGGGCTGAGTTATAACGCCCTTCACTCGTATCAGAGCCAAGATTTAGCCTTGGTTGCATTTGTCGCCACCCAATGGGCAATCAACAAGCGATCGCGCGATTGTGTGTCCGGTCATAGGCAATCGCCGCCCGTGAAATCTGCAAACAGCCAAGTTTTAACACTAGTTAAATAAGGAGCAATCACCATGTCTAATAAATTCACTAACAACGTCCGCGCTCGTTTATATAAGCAGGGTTATCAAGGATTCACTAAACACGATTACACAGAAGCCGCAATTGCTATAGAGTGCGATGACCTAGAAAATCCCACCAAAGAACAATTGAGTCAAGCCGTTGACTATCTTAAACTCAAAGTTCAAAGCCAAATATCTGTAGCTGATGAACTCGTTGGAGAAAAATTTCTCTCACAAGTCGAGTCTGAACAGGCTGAGACAACCAGGGAACCAGAGGCGGTAGCGATTGCAGAACCAGAGAAACAGATTGAACAAGAAAAGCCAGCGCTCGTTCCAGAAATCACACAGAGCGAGGGGATTTCGTTAAATGAAGAAACCCAACCACAGCCAAGTATAGAACAAAATGATCTCCAAGCGATGCCTGCGGCGAGCCAACGCGGAGCGTCTCTTCGAGAAGCGATCGCCTGTGAAGATGATCTTCCAGAAGCCACCGCCATTGAATTGCAAGAAACTTCTGAATTAGTTGCATCAACTGCCGAAAGCATGGGTATCGCACTAAACATAGAAGACGTTACAGCCATAGCGTCAAACTTCGATTATGCCAGTACAAATTCAGATGATGAACTGGAGGAGATAAAAGCTGCAATCACTGCCTTTGTACAGCATAAAGCAGCTTTGAGTAGGCAAAAGATTAATCATATTGTGCAAGAAGTTAAAGACACAATTCACCGTCATGATGCTGAAAATTCAGAACTATTAAACGAGGGGTTAAGGAGCATAAGCCAAGATATCAAAAGCGGTTCCGAACGCTTTCGCCAACAAACAAGACAAGCCCTCAAAGTATTTGCATTACCACCAAGTAAGGCAGGGTAAAGGCTTTGTTATCAGCTTTAATCCCTCAAAGGCTATGTACATCATTCTGCTAATTTCATCCTTGATAATGGCACTCTTAGCCTTTGATAATTACCGCTTTAGTCGTTACAGGATTACCCAACCACAACACAGATATTTCTCAGATCCAAATATTTACCTGGAGGTTCCAAGATGAGTAGCCAAACAGAATTAACCGACTTGGTTGAACAAGCGCTAGAGGTAATCGCAAAAATACAAAATCATCGTGATTTTAAGTCAATAGAATACAGCCCTGATCTAACTTTAGGAGATGCCGAGCAAGCTTTAATCGAACTGCGTTGGAACATCCCCCAACCTCCCCTAAGTTATATTTTTAGCCTTGAAGGTTTCATCAACTAATAGGAAATAAACATCATGGATCATAAGAAATTAAATCCAGCGAAGTCTCCACAGCTAAAAAACCACGTTGCACCTAAAGGCAGACGGTTACAGCAAGCGCTCAAAACTAAATTTGGTGTTACACTCAATGACTTTGATAAGGCTTGTCAGGGCGATTTAGCAAGCGCTCAGAAGATAGGTGAAATGGCTAGACAAGGGGCAATGTATAAAGAATTTGCTCCTAAGATTGCGGAACTGTACAGCGACATCATAGAGGGGACAGAAGCCTTTAATCAGGCACAAGCTGATATCCTCCAAAATGCTGGTAAATCTGCCATTAGCATCGATAAAGCAGCAGCTAAAACACAGCTGGCAAACACTAAATACGGTCATGAACGGTCAGAACTAGCCCTAGACTTTTACACACAGAAACAAGCTGAAAATAGCCGTCATCAGTACGCGATGAACATGGCACAAATTAAGGGTTATATCGATGCACATCTGGTACGTGTTGATAGGCAAGTAGCAATTCTAGAACAGACACAACGCCCGGAAATTAAGCAGATTGCCAGCGATGAACAGCAGCAAAGGAGAGAAACTAACGAGGCACTAGATAGGGGTGATAATGCCCGATTTGACCTGATTCCAGAGAAGCAATACACGGGAATAAAAGGTAAATTACTTGAGATGAAAGCTGCTTTAGGCTTCTAAAAGAATCCCCTTGTTGGGACACCAGCAAGGGGCAATTACAATACTATTCACAGTCATGATACCACCCTCACCACCTGACTTAGACAACTTCCTAGATGCTGAGGAAACAGAATTAAACTCAGAAACAGCGCGGTATCTTGCACACATTGAAAGTAAGCTGTATGCAGATATTCAAGCTAGAAAAAGGATAGATGCTGGGTTATTATTCCTCGCTTGTCAGTTCAGTTCATGCAGTTTAAGTTGGTTGTTATTTCACCTCCAAATAAGCTTGAGTATCATTCAAGTATTTAGTGCGTGTTTAAGTTTATTACCCGGATTAATCGACTTTGGTGATAGCTTTAGATTTTCAATTACTTCGGAGTCTTGGCAGTTTGATTTAGGACAAAAACCTTTAATTGGGATTATTAAAATTGCTATTGGTGGCGTGGTATCGGCACAAGGTACAGCCAAGATAACTAAAGAAGTTTTTACTACTCAAGAGAACATCCAGAACACATACAAACAGATTAGAAGCCGTGAGGGGTATGGTTTCCAGATGCCTAGCGTAGGGTTATCTTTGTTAATTGCATTATTAGCAGTTGCAACAGTTGGATTATTTAAAAAAGTTCAAAATACAGGGGAAACGAATGAAGAAGTTTAGAGGTTTTATTAACTTCTGGGTAGGTGGTTTAATCGGTGTGATTTTCCTTAATTACTTGGCAGTGGGGTTTATAGATTTTGTATTTAACATCCAATATTTACTGAATTGGTTACAACATAATGAAACAGTTCAAATATTACTAAGGATGATTTTTCGATGAATGAAATTAAGGAATACAATACCCGACTAGCTAAACAAAGGAAGTCAACAACTACGCTAGTCGGGTTTTTATTGGCGTGTGGTTTTGCTTCATCTCTACCAATGTTTAGTGATTCAGTCAAACACCAGGAGACGCTGTACTGTCTCACTAACAGTAGTTGCAAAGGTAGCGATATTAAGCGCGGTATTAGTTGGATAATTGACCGAGAACGGCGTAATTATACTTTCGATTCCAACATTAAAATATTACGTTTACTACCTCCAGAAGATTCCACAGCTATCTACTGGGGTGTTGCCTCAAGTGCATTACTTTTATCAGCTTATGGCATATCCAAAGCACTCACAGACTACCAAGAAAAATCAATTCATAGTCAATTCAAACTGCTGAAAATTAGGGCTTTAGAAAATGATTTAATTGAATCTACACACCTAGACATATTCAATTTCAGTAAGCAAAATCAAGCCCAATTGACTAAGGAAATTATTGCTAGGGATACAGCAGGGGCAATTGACCAATTGAAGTCTGATGGGGAGAAACAACTGGATCATCTTAATGGTCATCTACAAGGTGAAGTCGCGTTAAAATCACACCAATTACAGTTATCAGAACTGGACAAGGAAACTGCAAAAAACCACCTGGAAACAGCCGAGATTAACCGCAAACTTGACAAACTGAATAAACCGACTGGTGACACTGGGACTGCTACCCAATCCCCCAACGACACGCTAAAGAATGCCCTGATAGATGCTTTAAAAAGTCACGAAGACGGGTATTTATGGACAATTATAAACAGCTTAAAACCATTGTGGTTGATTGGTAATCAAGGGTCAGGGAAGACTTATACTGCTGGTGCGATCGCACTAATTAGAAAATACTGCCTTGATGCACCAGTACACCAGCTTATTGATAGACACGCCACTGGTGATAATGCTGAGGTGTGGAAACTGCTACAAGCTTACACACTAGCTGAAACTGAAGAAGATATCAGCACCGCTTTTGAAGATTGCTGTGATAGGTGGCTGCAACGGATTAAGCAAAAGCCAAAGACTAAGCAGCAGGTGATTGTGGATGAATTTACAAATCTGAAATCACTTTGTGGTGATACGGCGATCGCATTCTTCAAAATGTCCCTCACCGACACCCGCAAAGCCAAGGAGTATTTGCTAGGAATTACCCATAATGCCACCAATGAATCATTCCCAGATGGTACAGCATCAGCCCGGAAAGCCGGAACTATCCTACTAGAGAAGTTTAGCGCCAACGGTGAAACACCACTATCTAGGGTAGTTGTCCGCTATGGTCTGGTTGACGAGAACGGCAATAATTTAGAAGATGTTGAACACTCACTACCAGACTGGATGCACCCTGAACGCATTTACCAGCACTTCAACGGTAAGCCAATTAACTTTGAGGAATAGCAATGAAAGACGACACGATTAAGATTTCAAAGGAATATATTTCTCAACATTTGAATCCATCAAGCGGATAAATACGCGACTCAAATCTAAATCGGGAAAAGGATTTTCAAAAATATCTCTAGCATGAAAACCCGATGTATTTTTTATAAAAATAATTCTTCGCTCTTTTTGTGGTACAGTAACTTTCTCTTCAGATTCTTTAATTTTGTTTTTAAGATAATTAAAGAATTGCATGATTGATTCAGAGTTTTTATCTACATTGACAGAACCATTCAAAAATAAACGTAGCTCCCCATGTTCATTCCTGCCAATTAGTGAAGTCTTAATAGTGTCGATTCCATATCTTTCAAAAGAACCATCTGCACCTTTGAATACACTAGGAGTTATTTGCACAACTGCTGCTTTTTTTTCTTCTTCAGAAATTAGCTGGTCTAAACTATCAAGAGAAATACTTGAAGATTTTACCCAGTAGAAATTTCCGGGATTTTCATATCCTATAAATAGATTCACTAATCCAATATATTTTGGGATTGAAACTGTATTTTCATCAATTAGACCATCATTGTGGAAACCTAATTTTGCATCAGGTCTAATTTCTTCAAATCCTGCACCATTTAACTTATCACTATCACTGTGTGACGCTTCATGCAAAGTAAATGGCATCAAATCAATAGGACTAATATTTGGGTCTGCAAATCCCTTAAATAACCCCATAAATAGCCCAACAATCAGCAATGCATCGTCAGCAGCATCTAATTCACTTATTTCTGGTACATCAATTACTGCTATACCTTGATTAGCAAGTTCAGCCTCAATTTTCTGCATATCAGATTTAAAAAAGTCGCTGACGTATTTGGCAACGTTATCCTGTAAATCCTTTGAGCGATAGGCATCAAGGGTTTTAGAAGCACCTAGTATAGTTACTAGTTTGGCTCTAAAAGAGATTGTATTTTCTTTAGATAAAAATATGATGCTTGGTGTTGTAGACATTTGAGTAAACTTTGATGTGAAAAAAATTAGATGAAAATGGGGTAGTTGTAGTGGTATGTTCAGCCCCTTGCAAGACAAGTTTAAGCCTTCTAAAAAACTTTTCTTTTTTCCGAGACTACATTCGGGAGTAAAAATACAATACTTTCCTCTCAAGAGAGGTACACATATTAATAAGTGGGCATTCTTTTCAAGTGGACAAGAATGCCTACTTGTTTGTAATTTACTAAATTAAAAAATGTTCTATTTCTACTCCCAGTACCTAAAACATAGAGAAGTGAATCTCCTTAAATCTGTTTTAGCGTGGTAGTTTTACACTACATTCGGGACTAGAACCATTTCTAGTCACAGTACCGAAAGAGCGCAAAAGCGAATCTGCTTGAATCCGCTTTAGAACGGTAGTGTTGTTTAACACAGTAGTCTTATTTACCGTTGCAGCTTCGTTTACCGCAGGAGCTTTGTTTACCGTTGCAGCTTCGTTTACCGCAGGAGCTTTGTTTACTATTGGATGTTGATTTACATCTTGTGAAGCTACAGCTACCCCCGGTATTACGGTAGTTGCAGCAACAGCAACTACAGCTCCCAAAACTGACATTTTTTTGTTTGTAGACATTGATTTTATTTCCAAAGTTTTAATGTACAAAAATCAAGGGAATTTCAGTTGACCCACTTATTCAGTAGGTCTGCTTTATTTCTTTTATGCAGTTCTGCTTGGTAGTCGTTGGAATCATTGGAATACTTCATGGTCAGGTGTCTCCTGGTGAGTAAATAAACTCTATGTCTGCACCGATTCCAAATTTTTACTGAAAGGTTGAGTTTGAGAATAGACTTAGCTCTATGCCCAGAGCAGAGATGACATAGATTTATCTATATGTGCCAGTTGGCTGCTACATCCGTCAACTTCTAACGACCCTTAACAGTTGACACATAGACACAAATCTATAAATAAGTGCAATTATTACTCTACTCCCCTATATATGGCAATTTTGCAGAACCTAAAATAGCTGTAATTACTACTGCACAGCGTATTCATGGCTAACATTGTACAAATTATCGAAATAGTGTCTCCACGAATAATCGTCGTTCCAGATATTTTAAAATTTCTTAGCGTACAAAAAACCCGAATCGGCACGTTGCCCCCTATAGGTTTGGGAGAGTCTCATTAGTCCTTAGACGATCTAAGAATTGCATTTTGAGACATAAGTGGATTGGATATAGGACATTCTTCTCAGCTAGATAAAGAGATAGTAAAGTGTTTGTGAATTTTAACTTTCAGGCTTCAACCCAACCCTTAGCGATAGCGCTCACTGTATAATAAGTGGCATTGCCTCACCACTCTTCTATTGAGGAAAAAGTCATGATATCGCTGACTTGGCACTATAAATTGACCATTTAGATTTTATACAACATTTTTGATTTTCAAAAACACAGGAGTGAATTTATGAATGCTAATCGATCAAGTAAGGATGGGCAATTAACTCAAGCGGCTTTTGCATTAGTACAGGCGCTCAATCAAGTTGCAGATGAAAATTTGCCAGGGAAACTAGCTGGAATAGTAAAGATGCATGCAGGAATTGGTGTTGGGTGTGTCTTCATTCCAGTACCTGGCGCAGATTTATTTGCAGCTTTTGGTAATACATGGACAATGTATGTGCGGATCAACAGAGAGCTTGATCTGCCTTTTACCAAAAGCTTTGTCAAAAGCATTGCGACAGGAATCTTGTCTAATTTGGCATCAAATGCAGCCATATTAGCAGTTATTGGATTTGGATCTGCTCTCAAGATTTTGCCTGGAGCTGGAACTTTTGCCTCTTATGCTGTTATGAGTGCAACGGTTTATGCTGCTACGATCGCAGCAGGCTACATCTACATGAAAGCTCTTGCAGCATTACTTAAAAACAAAGGTGCAGGACAAGTTAAGGAAGAAGATTTCAAAGCAGCAGTCGCCACAGTCATGGAGGATAAAGCAACTGTTCAGTCAATCTTTAAGTCTGCGAAGGAAAGCTACAAGCAAGCTGATTCCAATTTAACTGAATTAGCTAAAGAACTAGGGGCACTGAAGCAGAAGATGCAAGAAAGTGCAGTCACTTCAGACCAGATAGATGCTGTCGAGGAAATTGCATTAGCAGAAATGGCTGCACAGCGAAACGATCTGGAAAAAACATTTAAACGGCTGAGGAATGCGGGTGATTGGGCGTTGGAAAATGCAGACAGATTAGAATTGAGTCTTGCAGCAGCGGCACTTAGAACAGCACTCGGTCAATAGCTTTGCGCTCTGAGAAATCAGAGAACCCCTTGATGACTCTTAATAGCTGTGACACAACAGTTTCTAACTCATTCATTAGATATGGGAAATTAATTTTTTGCATTTCTTAAAGCTTCCTTTGGCAGATTAGTTATGTACTCCGAATGGATCTAATGAGCATTAAGTATGCGATGAAAGATATTCAAAGGTAAGAGTAATGGACGAACAGCAGCTACAGGCATATACAAGCTTCATCGAACAACTTCTGAATTGCTCAGAAGAGGAAGCAGTAGACATTGTGATGGCGAACTGGCAACTTGTTGATGCAGGATTGCTAGCAGTGATGGAGCAATATGTAGAGCGCCTACAACATCAAGCACCTCATCATGCACAGCGATTGCAGCAATATATTGCATATCTATCACAAACTTTGCAAACGGTCACGGCCTTGTTCACACCAGCAAAAGATCCAACACAGTTTTTACTAGAGACATTGTTGCTAGTTGATGAGCATAAAAACAATCCAAAATACCTCTATTCGATATGGGGGAATCAGCAGCCGCAAATGCTTGCTTTATTGGATGCTTTTCCGCAAGCTGCGGCACAACTTTATGAGGGAACAGAACAACGTCAGACAATTGCATCAATACTGCGTAACTTTGGTCTTTTGATAGGGCAATTTCCACTAGGTATTCGATGGCTGAACTTGGAATTAGGGATTGCAGCTTTTGAACAAGCTCTACAATTCTATACCTATGAAGACTTTCTATTAGAATGGGCAGAGATTCAGAATGCTTTATCTAATCTCTATCTCTATCGTATTCGAGGAGAGAAACCAGAGAATGTCGAACTGGCAATCACATCTGCTCGACAAGCACTGCAAGTCTATACTCGCAATGAGTTTGCAGAAGACTGGGCGAGAACTCATACGAACCTAGCGATCGCCTACCTTGAACGCATTCGAGAAGATCAACAGGACAATCTAGAAACATCTATTCAATTTGCAGAGCTTGCACTGCAAGTCGTTACACCTCACAATTTTCCAAAAGGATGGGGCGCTGTAAATAATTGTCTAGGCTCTGCTTACGCGCGTCTGCTGCGAGGAGAAAGGTCAGAGAATCTGGAAAAGGCAATCGTTGCTTATGAAAAAGCCCTCGAAGTGAGAGTTGATGATGCTTATCGCCCAATCTCGGCATTGGTACTTCATAACCTAGCTGCTGTCTACTATGATCGAATTCAAGGAAACAAAGCAGAGAATCTTGAATATGCCATCTCACTCTATAAAAAAGCTTTGCAAGTCCGGACTCGTGAAAGGCTTCCGGAGCAATGGGTATTAACGCAGTTGAATTTGGCAAATGCATATTTCGTCCGCATTCGCGGAGAAAGAGCAGATAACATCGAACGTGCAATTGCAATTTATGAACAGACCTTGGAAATTGCTACAAAAGAGACCTTTCCGTACTCTTGGGGAGCGATTCATCTCAACCTCGCACCTGCTTACATTGAGCGCATTCGAGGGAAAAAGTCGGACAATTTTGAACAATCGATCACAGCCAGTCAAAATGCATTGCAAGTCTTCACTCGCGATGCTTCTCCACGGTGGTGGGCGAGAGCTTTAGTGAATTTAGCAAATGCTTACCGTGATCACCTTTATGGAGACAAAACAGAAAATATCAACCAAGCCATTCTGAAGCTTGAACAAATCCAAGAAGCTTTCACTCGCGAAAGCTTTCCAGAAGAATGGGCGACCGCGCAAGTTAATCTTGCGACTGCTTACTTTCAAAAATTGCGAGTGACACAATCGGATAAGTTTGAACAAGCGATCGCAGCTTATCAAAAAGTATTGGAAGTTTATACTCTACAAGCATTTCCAGAACAATGGGCAACGGTTCAATATAATCTTGCGCTTGTTTACAGTGAGTGTAATCCAAGTAAAACCGTAGAAGCGATTGCTGCTTGTCAAAGGGCATTAGGAGTTTTTACGACTAGTACTTTTCCAAAACAGTGTCGGAAGACTGCCCAATTACTTGGCGATCTTTACTCTCAACAACAAACCTGGGCACAAGCGGCAGATGTTTACCGTACTGCACTTGAAGCAGCAGAAATCCTTTACCGATCCTGCGTTTTCCTAGAAGGCAAAGGAGCAGAATTGAAAGAGAATTCTAATTTATCACGTTGCGCTGCTTATGCTTTTGCTCAGAATGGGCATCTCCAAGACGCGATCGAAGTGCTAGAGCGAGGTCGTGCCCGTGGACTTAGTGAAAGCCTCGACAGAGATCGAGCTAATCTAGCTCAACTTCAGCAAGTTGCACCCCTGCTGTATCAGCAATATCGGGATATCACCCAGCAAATCCGTGATTTAGAGAATCAACAGCGGAATCAAATGGTTTCTAGTGAGCGTCATCATACGATTCCAGAAACTGATCGTAATTTTGCTTCAAGTTTGTATCAGAACCTAGACCAGATCATCGATGAAATTCGTCAAGTTGAAGGATATGCAGACTTTCTGGCTCCATTGAATCTAACTGATGTTTGGAGCGGAATTCAGCCCAACAACCCTTTAATTTATCTTGTATCTACTCCTGTAGGTAGCCTTGCTCTAATAGTCACTTCATCTGAGATTACTGAAATCTGGCTAGATCAACTCAATGAATTTAGCTTAATCAACGAACTTTGGGGCATTTGGTTTGATACGTATATTCACCGTAGAAAAAATCGTCAGGGCTGGTTTGATGCAATCGATCAAATCACACATCAGCTTTGGCAATCCCTGATGGAACCAGTCGTTTATCATCTCAAAGCCCAGCACTTCACCCAAGCCATCTTGATCTCCACAGGCTTCCTGAGTTTCTTGCCCCTTCATGCAGCTTGGACAGAAGAGCCAAGCAGTCCAATCGGGCGACGCTATGCGCTTGATGAAATTCATTTTACCTATGTGCCAAATGCTAGATCGCTCTCTGCTGCTCAGGCGATCGCAACTCACACCCAATCCGATTTAATCCTAGCGATCGACGATCCCCGCAACGATCTCCCCAACTCAGCACGGGAAATTGAAGCTGCGATCAAGAACTTCTACAAACCCACAATTCTGCAACACTCCGAAGCCACGATCAATACTGTGCGATCGCAACTGCCCCACCATGCGATCGTCCACTTCTCCTGCCACGGCACTGCCAACCTCGACGACCCACTCAACAGTGGACTTCTGATGAGCGATGGACTGCTCACCTTACGAGATATTCTGGCGCTGAACCTGAGCGAACAGGGCGGCATCCGGCTTGCCATCCTTTCTGCCTGCGAAACTGGACTCTCCGGAGTCGAAAATGCTGATGAAGCTATCAGTCTTCCGACTGGACTGCTGCAAGCTGGAGTTGCCGGAGTTGTCGCTTCTCTCTGGGCAGTTTCTGACCTCAGTACCCGACTGTTGCTTGTCAAATTCTACGAATTGTGGCGCGAGGAGAAGTTACCTCCTGATCAAGCACTACGTCAAGCTCAAATCTGGCTCAGAGATAGCACCGATGGCGAAAAAGAAGACTTCATTCCTGATTTCATTGCGCTTGATAGAAGCGATCGCAGTTTTACACACCCATACCACTGGGGAGCTTTCAGCTATACCGGAGTCTAGCAGCTATACGTTTTAAATATCCCCCTCGTTTTCCTCTCTATCTTTAATCTGAAAAAACTGATATGCCACAAATTAGCGATTTTCTTGATGCGGCTCGCACGATCCGTCCACTATTGCCCACATTAGTTGATACTGAAACTGCTCAACAGATTGATCAGCAACTCTCATCCACCTTGAATCAGAGTACAACTGATGATAGAACCACTGCGAAAGCAATCCGCAATATCCTTCAGAGTTATCCTCCCACGCAAGCTTGGCTGACAGAGTTCCTCAAGACTGAACCGACTCAAAGAAGCTTTCAATCCTTGCTCGGAGGTCTAGACCCGAAATCCGCGACGAAATATATTTGTCCCAGTGGCAACGACTACACTTGGTATCGGGAAGCCAACGAAGAAATTCCTCTTTGCCCCTATCATCTCGTTCGCTTGGTTCCCGCCCCACTATAGGATAGTTCCATGACAGCAAAAGTTCTGGAAAGCTTCGGTGGCAAACTTGCCGAACAGTGGGTTGCCACACTGCTCACCCCAGCCTTCATCTTTTGGCTGGGTGGCTTTGTCACAGCCATTCAACGGTTGGGCTGGAACACATTAGTAACCCGATATACGGCTTACAAAGAACCGCTCCAAATTGCCATTTTAGTCGGTGCCCTGTGCATTGTTGCCGCCACTGCCTTCGCCGTACAACGCTTCGATACCCCCATCATTCGGTTCCTAGAGGGCTACTGGTATCCCTGGCTGCGACCTGTTCGCCAAATCCGCATTGCCCATTATCGTCAACACAAACAAGCTCTCATCCAACAGAGCCAAACCCTAAGAACCCAAGAAGCTGAACAAAAAGCCAGATTTCAAGCCCTCAAAACCATCATCGAAACCCAAGGAGCCGACAGCCTCACCCTAGCCGACAAGGATGAGTATCGCCAACTCAACGAACAACTCCTCACCCCTACCCAGCAAGAAAACCTGGTACGAATTCGCCTCGCTCTCCACAACCTACCCGCGAATACTGACTTGATGCCCACCCGCTTGGGCAATATCCTGCGTACCGCCGAACGCAGACCCCTGGAAAAATATGGCTTAGATGCGATTATTTGCTGGTCGCGCCTCTGGCTCCTCCTGCCTGAAGCCGCTAAAAAAGACCTCCAAAATGCCCGCGCCGACTTGAACAACGCCGCCCGCCTGTGGCTCTGGAGCATCTTGTTTCTGGTCTGGGCAGCTTTTGGGGCTTGGTGGGCTATTCCCTTGGGTATTCTGTCAGCCCTATTTGCTTACTACAACTGGGCGATCGCCGCCGCCACAACCTACGGCGACCTGATTGAAGCTAGCTTCGACCTCCACCGCCAACTCCTTTATCAAGCCCTGGGTTGGAAGAAACCTGATGACCCCAACGAAGAACGTCGAGTGGGACAGCAACTAACCGACTACCTGTGGCGCGGATTTTGAAGGGGCGATCGCGCGGAGCGCACCTGGAGGAGGCGATGATCGCACGCATACTTAACCGCTAGAGGTTTTATAGAAACCAGGGAAGCAATGCCTGCGGAGATCGCTTTGCACCATCGCATCCACTGAGCATGAAAAATTTCCCGCTTGACACAGCCCAAATTTGATATCAACAATTGAGCTACCGAGGGTATAGAAGCCAGTGTAGACAATTTGGTAGTGAGCCACCAGAGAAAAACCCCTTCACTGCGACCCCAACAGCTGCATAATAGAGACGGTATTGCAAAAGTCCCTTTTAGATACCAAAAACTCCAACGGGGCATAAGCTGTAACACTACCCCAACATACAGTTTAGATGCTGGTATAGAAGACAGTATAGAATCTAAAACCCAATCACAGAAACAGCTTTCCGCTTCTGCTCAGGCGTAACCTCCAGATAACGCTGCAACGTCCCCAGGTCGCTGTGACCAGAGATTTCTTGAATAGTCCTCAAAGGTATGCCAGCGCTGGACATCTGGGTGAGAGCCGTTCGCCTAAACGAGTGCGTACTAACTCCCTCCACCCCAATCCGGTTGCAAGCAGCCCGTAAAATCTTATCAGCCATAAACCGAGTCAGCCGTTCAGTCACACCGCGCATACCGGGAAACATCATCTCCCCTGGGGGCTGGTACTCCGCCAGTATTGCCGCTAACCCTGGAGGGATGTCTACAATCCGAGTTTTGTGCTTACCTTTGGTGGTAGACTTGCGGAAAGTGATGGTTCCAGATTTGATATCAGTCATTTTGAGAGCCAAAGCTTCTGACACGCGACAACCAGTGAACAAGCAGATGCCAAACAGAGCGCGATCGCGTGGGGTAAGTAGCCCTTCTGTAAACAATCGCCTCAATTCCTCTTGGCTGAGTATTTTGCCTTGTCCGTTGCCGCTAACCTTCATCTTGACTACCTTCTAGGGGGGTACACGATTGGTGTCAATCGTGTAACGAGGGACTAAAAGTATTGTACCTTCGTTGGGGAGACGAAGGCGATATCAAACCATCAAATCCAACTTATCATTCCCTGGGGCTACAACCTGCATTCTGTCGTTGAATGATAAAACTTGCTTATGATTGCAGCACGATGACCAACTACAGGTATAATCCGCCAACTGCTTTTGCACTAAGATTAATTGGTACTTTGAACAGGGCGCAGGCGATATGTGGGGGCAAGCGATCGCTTCGGTCTTCTGTTCCAGTCGCTGTTGTGAGCTATCATCTAAATTCTGAACTTGTTGAGTATCTTGTTGATTGGCTTGTTGTTTAAATACAGTAGTGGGGCGGTGATTATCTAGGGTGGCCGCCGAGATACGTGCAAAATGGGACACGTTGTAAAGTTTTGTTAAGA